>CALWVX010000001.1 GCA_944385065.1 uncultured Oscillospiraceae bacterium
CTCCTCTTTTCCCAAAATTATCATCCATCCGATGCAGTGTTCCCTGGCGTACAGCGCGCACAGTGTCTTGCCGCCCCGGCGGTATTTATATTCATAGGTCCATGCCTTGCCGCCTTTCCCCCACAAATGGTCCATATCATAGTTCTCATCCAGAAGCGCGCACAACTGATTCCATACCTCATATAAGGGCTTTCCCACCAGAGCTTCCATCTGTTCCGCGGTCGGAGCGGTATCCGGCATATATCAGCGCCTCCTTGTTCTTTTCTGCCGTTTGTTCAGGAACGGCGCATTGTGCCCACCGCTCTGGCCTCCAGAACGCCCGGGATGATCGCACACAGAGAGCCCGACACAATCAAAACAATACCCAGCATCATATTGACGGGGATCTCTTCTCCGTGGAGCCACCAGGCCAGAATGGGAGACAGAGCGGGCTTGAAGAAATAGACCAGGGAGACCACGCTGGCCGGCTCATACTCCATGGCCAGGAAGTAGGCGCAGAAACCGATACCGGCCACGCCGGCGGAGACATAGAGCACATAGGGCAGGTTCTCCAGCGTATATCCGGAGAACAGAGGAATGTTGGCGAAAGCGGGCAGCCCCGCGGCCTGAATGGCGGCGGCAACCGCCGGGATATGGCTCACCCCGATGAGGACAAGAATAATCAGGCTGCCGAAAAGGAAGCTGAAGCAGGTGACCACCGCCCCTCCGTACTGGGCCACTTTCTTTTTGCCCATGACGCCGTAAATGGAAAACAGGATGGTGGCGGTCAGCGACAGCACCACCCCCACCGGGTTCAGGCGGGTGTGGAACGGGTTAATAATGGCAATAGTCCCCGCTACCTCCAGAATCAGGGCCGCCACATGCCGGCGGCGAATGGGTTCCCCTAAAAGCAGGAAGGCCAGGAAGGTCACAAAAACCGGGTTGCAGCTGAACAGCACCGCCACCACGCCGGAGTCGGTATAGTTGACGGACAGCTGATAAATGGGCATGCAGATGGCAATCCCCACCAGCCCCAGCAGAACAAAATAGCGCAGGCTGCCCGCGTCCAGGGTGAGTCCCCGCTTTTTCAGGGTTCGCCAGGCCAGAGGGGCCAAAAACAGAAATCCAATGAAAAAGCGGGCAAAGGTCAGCTGGACGGAATTGATTTCCCCGGCAATATATTTCAGCGCCACCTCAAAGGTGCTGAACATGATGGTGGCAATGGCGATATAGAGATAACCTTTCTTCATGGGTCCCCTCTCCCCTTCTTCTCTCTTTCCCGGCCCAGGCTAGGACAGCATGGTCAGAAACTCCTCCTCCGTCAGCACGGAGATGCCCAGCTCCTGGGCCTTCCGCAGCTTGGAACCGGCGGCTTCACCCGCCACCACATAGGAGGTCTTTTTGGATACTGAGCCGGATACCTTGCCCCCCAGCGCCTCAATGCGCTGGGCCGCCTCGTCTCTGGTGAAGCGCTCCAGCGCCCCGGTGAGCACGAAGGTCAGGCCGGCAAAGCGCTGATCACTCCCCTGCTCTGCGGCCTCCATATTGACCCCCGCCTCCCGCAGGCGGGAGAGCAGGTGAAGGCTCTGAGGGCTGGCGAACCACTCCAGAATGCTCCGGGCTGTGATCTCGCCAATGTCCTCCACGGCGGTGAGATCCTCCAGCGAAGCGTTTTGGAGCGCGTCCATGGTACGGAATCGGGCGGCGAGCACCTTGCCCGTCTTCTGCCCCACCTGACGAATCCCAAGGGCGTAAATCAGACGGGAGAGGTCCTGCTCCTTGGAGCGGGCGATGGCCTCCACCAGATTCTGCGCAGACTTCTTGCCCATGCGCTCCAGTTTTTCCACCTCTTCCGCCTGCAGAAAATACAGATCACCCGGGGTTCTGACCAGACCGGCGCCCACCAGGTTCTCCACCACCGCAATGCCGAGTCCCTCGATGTCCATGGCGTCCCGGCTGGCAAAGTGGGCCAGATTGCGCAGCAGCTGGGCGGGGCACTCGGCCCCGGTGCAGCGGATGTGGGCCCCGTCCTCGTCCCGCTCTACCGGAGCTCCGCACACAGGGCAGACTGTGGGGAACACATAGGGGATGGTTCCCTCCGGGCGCTGCTCCGTCACAACCGACAGCACCTCAGGAATGATCTCCCCCGCCTTGCGCACCAGCACCGTATCCCCGATCCGAATATCCTTTTCGGCGATAAAGTCCTGATTGTGGAGGGTGGCGCTGGTGACCGTGGTCCCCGCCAGCCGCACCGGTTCCAGCTGGGCCTTTGGGGTAAGAACTCCGGTCCGGCCCACCTGAATGGTGATGTCCACCACCCGGGATGGCTTCACCTCCGGCGGGTACTTGTAGGCGGCAGCCCACCGGGGAAATTTGGCCGTGGACCCCAGAACATCCCGCTGGGACAGATCGTTTACCTTGATGACGGCGCCGTCAATGTCAAAGGGGTAGCCGTCCCGGTGCTCCCCAATCTCCGCCACATGGTCAATGGCCCTCTCAATGGTGTCAGCCGTGTAATGTGGAATAACTTTAAAGCCCTTCTGCTTCAAATAGTCCAACGTCTCCAGGTGAGTCCGGAAGGTCTCCCCTTCTGCCCACTGAATGTTAAACACGGCAATGTCCAGCCGCCGGGCGGCAACCACCTTCGGGTCCAGCTGGCGCAGGGAACCGGCGGCGGCGTTGCGGGGATTGGCAAACAGCGCCTCCCCTCTCCGCTCCCGCTCCTCGTTCAGCGCGTGGAACACCTGCTTGGGCATATAGACCTCGCCCCGGACAATCAGCCGCGCGGGCGCGTCCGGGATGCGCAGAGGGATGGAGCGCACGGTTTTCAGGTTTTCGGTGACGTCCTCTCCCACCTGCCCGTCTCCCCGGGTCGCCCCACGGACAAACAGGCCGTTCTCATATTCCAGCGCCACAGACAGCCCGTCCACCTTGGGCTCCACATCATAGCCGGCTTCCGGCACCACACCCTTCACCCGCTGGTCAAATTGCCGCAGTTCCTCATAGTCAAACACGTCCTGGAGGGATTCCAGCGGAACTCTGTGGACCACCTGCTGAAAGGAATCCAGCGGCTTTCCCCCCACCCGCTGGGTCGGGGAATCGGGTGTGACGGCCTCCGGGTGGGCCGCCTCCAGCTCCTCCAGCCGGCGCAGCTGGTGATCGTAGTCGTAATCGGACATGGTGGGCTTGTCCAGCACATAGTACTCATATCCCGCCCGGGTCAGCCGCTCCTGCAGCTCCTGAAGTTCCAGCAATTCGTCCATTTCGGGTTACACTCCCTTGTCTTGACAGTGAAATCGGGCCGCCGCCCGGGGAAACAGCGCCCGAAAGAGGGCGTACAGTCCAAAGCCCAGCAGCGCGCCGGCGGTGTTCAGAATGACATCGTCGATGTCGGTGCTGCGGCCGATGAAAAATTGAATAAACTCAATCCCGCAGGAGATCAAAAGTCCTGCCAGCAGGGCCTTCCACCACCGCCAGCCCCGCCACAGCAGAGCGGGAAAAAAGCCCACCGGAAAAAAGATCCCAATGTTGGCCAGCATGAGGAACATCACCCAGGGGCCCCGGAAGGCCCGCCAGATCTCCTGAAAGGGGATCAGCTGGAGGGTCTGCCGCTGAATCGCCCAGTCCACGGGCGGGAAGAGCGGCGTCTCGCCCCGCAGGGCGCTCTGCCAGTGGGCGAGGTTCCAGAAGCCGGCGGGAAACACAGTGAGGGCGGCCAGTCCGGCGCAGAACATGACAAACAGCAGCAACCCGCCCTCGCGCCAGGGACCGCTGACCAGCCCCCGGGCCGCTAGACGCCTGTGCCGAGGAGGCAGCAGGACGCAAAAAACGGCCAGCGCCAGCAGCATGCAGGGCAGCATCTCCCCCGCATAGTACAGGATGTTGTCCCCATACCACAGCAGAGTGTCCAGCATCGTCATGGAATCATCCTCTCGAAGTTCAGTGCCCGGTTACGCCGAGCTGAAGATAGGTGTCCGGCACCTGCCCCACGATGACTGTCTCGGCAATGGGAACGTCGGTGCGGCAGACCGTCTGCGCAGTCCCGCCGGGCAGCATGAGGGTCAGCGGAACCTCCAGCTCCAGGACAATCCGGTGGAGCGTCTGATTGACGCCGGCCGAGGAAAATTCACTGAGAAACTCCCCCGACGCCGTTCCCACGGTCATGGCGTGGACCTTGATCGTGGGGCCCAGTCCCCACAGCAGGTCCAGGTCCACCAGACTGCCCAGGGGAATCTGGATTTGAGACACGTCCACTCCGTCCAGCGCTGTAATCGCCGCGTCCAGGAGCTGGGCGCGGAGGCCGTTGAGGGCGGCAGTGTTGGTGGTGATGGCGGCGATGGCGCCTCCCTCGTCCCGCTGAATGGTTACCAGGTCGGCGTACTCCACCCCGTCTGCCTCCAGCTGCGCCCACACGGCATCCTCCACCACGCGGGTCATCAGGTTCTGACTCTGCGCCTGGGCCGCCGTCACCACCATGGGCCGCAGCCTGGCCTCCAGCGTCCCAATCACCAGCGCGGCCGCCGTTACCCCGACCAGAAGGGTAACCAGCCAGGGGGAGGGTCCGCCGCCCCGGCGCAGCCCCCGCCGGATATACCACCCCATACGCCGCAGCCGTCGGTTCATCGTCCTCCCTCCCTTGTCAAGAGAGGATATGCGCCCCACAGCTCGGCCTATGCGGCGGGAAAAGATGAGATTACCGCTCCTTCAGCAGCTCCTCCACTGCCAGCAGCACACCCAGACGCCCCGACTCAAAGGTGAGGCCGCCCTGGAGATAGACGGTATAGGGGGGGCGCATGGGGGCGTCTGCCGACAGCTCAATGGAGGCCCCCTGAATGAACGCGCCGGCGGCCATGATGACCTGACAGTCATACCCGGGCATGTCCCAGGGTTCCGGCGTGACATAGGAGTCCACCGGGGCGCCGAACTGAATTCCCTTGCAGAATTTTTTCAGCGCCTCCGGCTCTTTCATATGGATCATCTGGATAATGTCGTGCCGCGCCGCCGAGGAGACCGGCTCCGTCTCATACCCCAGCAGCTCCATGACCCGGGCGGCGAACACGGCTGTCTTCAGGGCCTGTGCCACCGTGTGGGGGGCCAGAAACAGGCCCTGATACAGCAGCCGGTTCTGCCCCAGGGTGCAGCCGCACTCCCCGCCGATTCCGGGGACGGTGAGCCGCTGGGCAGCCCCCTCCACCAGGTCCCGCCGTCCGGCCAGATAGCCCCCGGTGGGGGCCAGCCCGCCGCCCGGGTTCTTGATGAGGGAGCCCACGCACAGGTCCGCCCCCACATGGGTGGGCTCCAGCGTCTCCACGAACTCCCCATAGCAGTTGTCCACGATCAGGGCGGCCCCGGGATTGACGGCCCGGATACACCGGCACATCTCCCCGATCTCGGCCACCGAAAGAGAGGCGCGGGTGGAGTAGCCCTTGGAGCGCTGAATGAGCACCGCCTTTACCCGGGGGTCAGAGGCGGCCCTGGCCATGCCCTCCAGGTCAGGCTTGTTGTCCAGCAGCTCCACCTGCCGGTACTCGATGCCGTAGTCTTTCAGAGAGCCATGTCCCTTGTCCACCGCGCCGATCACCCCCAGCAGGGTGTCGTAGGGCGCGCCCACCGCCGATACCAGCACATCTCCCGCCTTCAGACGGCCGTACAGGGCGGCGGCAATGGCGTGGGTGCCGTTGACAAACTGAACCCGCACCAGGGCGGCTTCGGTCCCGAAAATCCGGGCGTAGATTTCGTCCAGCTTGTCCCGCCCCAGGTCATCATAGCCGTAGCCGGTGGTGCCGGCAAAATAGCCCTCGGCCACCCGGTGGGTCTGGAAAGCCTCCAGAACCCGGGCGGCATTTTCCTGGGCCACCGCGTCAATACGGGCAAATTCCCGGGTCAGTTCGCTCTGGGCCTGATCTCCCAACGCGCGCACCCGATCGCTGATCTGCAAACTCATGGCGTTACCTTCTTCTTTCCTTTTTGTCTCTTTGTAAACGGGGGAACTCTGTAGGTCAGAACAGCAGTTTCTTCTGCCCGAAAGCGGCCGTCAGCCGGACACAGGCCTCCACGTCTGCCAGACTCGCCGTCTCAACCGGCGTGTGGATATACCGGCACGGCACCGAGATTCCCCCGGTCGGCACGCCAGCTCCGGCGGTGTGGATGGCTCCGGCGTCCGTTCCGCCGGAGCGGAGAATATCCCGCTGGGCGGAAATCCCCTGTGTCCGGGCGGTCTCCTCCAGGGCCGCCACCACGGCCGGGTGACAAATGACGGAGGAATTCATGACCGTGACAGCGGCACCTTTTCCAAGCTGGACGGTGCCGGAGCGGCTGGATCCCGGGGTGTCATCCACATCGGTCACATCCACCGCGATCCCGCAGTCAGGGGCGACGGCCCAGGCGGCGGTTTTTCCGCCCCGCAGCCCCACTTCCTCCTGCGCGGTGAACACAAAATACAAGTCGTTCTCAGGTTCCCGGAGGCGTTCCAGCGCGGCCAGCAGAACGGCGCAGGAGACCCGGTTGTCCAGATAGGGAGAGACAACCGTTCCGCCGCTGACAAAGCAGGGGGAGTCATATACGGCGGTATCTCCCACCTGGACCAGGCGGCGCGCCTCCTCCCTGTCCCGGGCGCCGATGTCCACATAGCACTCATCCAGCTTCAGCTTGCCGAAGTCCGCTTTCTCCTCGGGGACCAGCGTTCCCCGGACCCCGTTCCGAAAGCGCACCGGCGTATAGACTGCCTCCCGCGGGCTGACCCCGCCCAGACGGCCCACCCGGAGAAAACCCTCCGGTTCCACATGGGTGATAATCAGGCCGATGGAATCCATATGGGCGGCAAACATGACCTTGGGGCCCGGCCCCCGCTTATGGACGATCAGATTGCCCAATGTGTCGGTGGATACTTCATCCGCATAGGGAGCGGCCAGAGCAGAGATGGTCTCCCGAATTTCTCCCTCGTCCCCAGAGGGACCGTGGACACTGACCAGTCTCTCAATCAGTTCAAACAAATCCATCATTTTTATCTCCTCAGCGTTACACATGCCGGTCAACTCAGCCGGCCCGCCTGATCTTCCAAAAACGCCCGGGTCAATTCCAGCATATGCTCGAAATCCCGCAGGCTCCCCACGCTGGCCGGAGCGTGGAGATACCGGACGGCAGCAGAGAGGGCCGCCACCCGAACCCCGGCCTTGGTGCGCTGAATGGTGCGGGCGTCGTTGCCTCCGGCGATATACTCCTTGGTCTGCCAGGGGATGTCCCGCTCCTCCGCCAGGCGGCGCAGCGTTTCAAACAGCTCCCGGTCATAGATGGTTCCCCCGTCCATATAGGAGATCACCGGCCCCTTTCCCGGGGCGCACACCCTCCGGGCCCCCTCAATTTCAGGCAGGTCGGCGGCGGTGGTGGTCTCCAGCACCAGGGCGATCTCCGGCGTGACGGAGAAGGCGGCCCCAAAGGCCCCCCGGGTGCCCACCTCCTCCTGGGCGGTAAAGGCAAAGGTCACGTCCAGGGGCAGTTCTTCCTTCAGCAGTTCCAGCATGACGGCACAGCCCACCCGGTCGTCAATCGCCTTGGACTTGAACAGTCCCTCACCGAACGCCTCCGGGTCCCCCACAAAAGTTCCGTAGGTCCCCAGGGGAACTTTCGCCAGGGCCTCCTCCTTGTCGGCGGCCCCGATATCCAGATAGAGCGCGTCGGTCTTCGGGACCTTCTTCTCCTCTTCCCGGCTGACCAGATGGACGGCTTTCAGACCGATGACGCCGGGCACCTGATCCGGTCCCAGACGGACCGGCTTTCCAATGGCCACCCGCCGATCCACGCCGCCTACAAAATCAAATTTCAAAAAGCCCTCGTCGGTGGCGCGGGTGACGATCACCCCCACCTCGTCCATGTGAGCGCACAGGAGCAAGCGATTCCCGGCGGCCTTCCTGCCCCGTTTCAACACGATCAGATTGCCCAGAACGTCGGTACGGATCGCGTCGGCGTAGGGCTCCGCCTGAGCCCGGATATAATCCCGGACGGCGTCCTCGTCCCCAGATACTCCGTTCAATGCGCACAGCGATTTCAGAGTCTCTGTCACAGGGCATCCGCCTCCTCTCCAATTCCCAGCACAAAGGCGGACAGAAGCCCGGCCGTGTTCTCCAGATCGTCCCGATGAACGGTCTCTATGGGGGTGTGCATATACCGAAGAGGAATGGACAGCACCGCCGTGGCCACCCCCTCCCGGCTGATCTGCAGAGGCCAGCCGTTGGTGCCGCTGGAACCCGCCATCACCTCGTACTGGACGGGCAGCTCCAGTTCCCTGGCCTTCTGTTCCATGCGCCGGGCCATCCACCTGGTGCAGTTGGGACCCAGGCCGATCACCGGCCCCTTTCCCAGTGGGAAAGTCTTGTCCTTGGGCGCATCCGGGGAGTCCCCGTGGGTCACGTCCACCGCCACGCACATCTGCGGCGCAATGGCATAAGCGGCCGTCACAGCGCCGGTGCTGTGGGTCTCCTCCTGGGTGGAGCCCAGAAAGTACACGTCCACATCCAGCTGCTTTCCGCTCAGACGCTGCGCCGTATCCAGCAGCACGGCAAAGCCGGCCCGGTCGTCCAGCGCTTTTCCGCACAGCAGCTTGTCCCCCAGCCGGCTGCATCCGCCCTGGTAGACCGCCGGGGTCCCAATGGGAATCCGGCGCTGGGCCTCCTCCTGGGAAAGCCCCACATCCAGGTACAATTCCCGAATGGGGATAGACCGGTCCATCTCCTCCCGGGTCTGGATGTGGGGAGGCAGGCAGGCCACCACACCCGGTATGGGGGGATCGGTGAGAAGCAGCACCTCCCGGTCCGGGAGCATTCTGGAGTCCACTCCCCCCAATGGGGCAAAGCGCAGGAACCCGTCCTGCCAGCCGGTCACGATCAGTCCGATCTCGTCCAGATGGGCGTCCAGCAGCAGCCGCTTTGCCCCCGGTTTCCCGCATCGGCGCACGCCCACCAGGGTACCCATCTTGTCGATATACGCCTCATCCACCCAGGGGCGCAGGAGCGCCAGGGCCGCCTGAGCGGCCCTGGCCTCAAATCCGCTGGGCGCGGGAACCGCGCACAGCTGCTGTAAAATCTCCGTGTAGTCCAAAGAAGGTTCCTCCAGCCGGTTCAATCTGTTACAGCTTGTTCACCATATCCTTGAAGGCCTCTCCCCGCTCCATGAAGTTTTTGAACTGGTCGAAGGCGGCACAGGCGGGAGACAGCACCACCACATCTCCGGGCTGCGCCGCGCTGTGGGCGGCGGCCACTGCGCCGGCCAGATCGGGAGCCTCCAGCACCACCAGGCCGCTGCCGGCATAGCCCTCGGCCCCCTCTACCGCCGCCCGGATGGCCGGAGCGGTGGTCCCGTTGAGGACCAGAACCTTCACTTTTTTGACGATCTCTTCTCCCAGCTGTGCAAAGGGGACTCCCTTGTCATATCCGCCGGCAATCAGAATCAGCTTCTGATCAAAGGAGTCCAGACACGCCATGGTGCGGGTGGGGCTGGTGCCGATGGAGTCGTTGTAGTATTTCACTCCGCCGATCTCCCGGACCAGCTCAATGCGGTGTTCCACCCCGGTGAACCGCTGGGCCACCGCCCGAACGCACTTGTCGGGCACAAGGCCGTCCACGGCGGCGATGGCCGCCATGTAATTTTCAATGTTGTGAACGCCGGGCAGGCGGATGTCGGACAGGGGGAGCACTTCCCGGCTGCCCATCTCATTGGTCAGCCAGATGGTCTGATCCCGGAGATAGACCCCCTCCTCCAGCCGCTGCTTGCGGCTGAACAGCACCGCTCTGGCCGGGGCGGTCTTGGCCAGGGAGCGGGTGATGTCGTTGTCGTAGTTGAAGACGGCCACATCCCCCTCTCTCTGATGGGCAAAAATGTTGAGCTTGGCGGCGGTGTACTCCTCCATGGTGTGGTGATAGTCCAAATGGTTGGGGGACAGGTTGGTAAACACCGCGATGTTGGGACTTTGTCCCATGGTCATCAGCTGGAAGGAGGACAGCTCCACCACCGCCACATCCTCCTGGGTCATGCCCGTCACATCGGGCAGAAGGGGCCGGCCGATGTTGCCGCCCAGATATACGTTGTATCCGGCTTCTTTCAAAAACTCGCTGATCAGGGTGGTGGTGGTGGTTTTCCCGTCGCTGCCGGTGACCCCGATGATTCTGCACGGGCACAGCTGGAAAAACAGTTCCATCTCTGAGGTGAGAATGCTTCCGTGCTGCAGGGCCTCCTGAATCTGGGGCGTGTTGGGGCTCAGGCCGGGGGTGCGGAAGATCACGTCAAACTTCGACAGACGGGACAGATAGTCCGGCCCCAGCTGAAGCCGGGCCCCCAGACTCTCCAGCTCACCGGCCAGGTCCTCCACCCGCTCCCGGGGAGCCTTGTCGCACACCGTGACCTTCACTCCGGCGCGCAGCATCATTCGGATCAGCGGGGTATTGCTCACCCCCATGCCGATCACCGCAATGGATTTTCCTCTCAGGGACTCGAAATATTCTGTGACGGTGGACATAGTGTGTCCTCCTTCCATCTTTTTCTTTCAGCGTTTCATCATACCATACTCCCGTGGAAAATTCAATCAAAAACCGGGAAAGCTCCCCGGCGGAAGGGCAAAAGAAAATTTTTCGGATCACCCAACAAAGATTTGACAGCGGCGCGGTTTTCCTGTATCATAATCGGGCAAGCGGGCTGGACAGCCGCGCGGGGAGGACGAAAGGACTCCCTGTGAGGAAAGTCCGGGCTCCACAGGGCAAGGATAACGGGTAACACCCGCCGGGGGCGACCCTAGGAAAAGTGCAACAGAAATAGACTACCGGCCTTCGGGCCGGAAAAGGTGGAAAGGTGAGGTAAGAGCTCACCCGATGGCTGGGAACAGCCCATCGCTGTAAACTCTATCCGGAGCAACGCCGTGGAGGGACATACAGGCCGGCCCGGCCGTCCCGGGGAGGCGGCTTGAGCGCGTCGGCAACGGCGCGTCGAGATAGATGGCTGTCTTAGATGACAGAACCCGGCTTACAGGCCCGCTTGCAATTTTGAACGCGACAGGCGCCCGTCAGGGCGCCTGTTTTCTGTTTCAGCAGCTGTCCGGAACACTCCTTTCCCCCAAATAAAAAAATTTTTGGTCTTCCTGCAATAAAACCACCTCCCGGAGCATTTCCTAGTCAGAACGGCAAATGATAGATCTGCTCAGCCGGTAAAACAAAAAAGAAACAATTTAGGAAAGCGAGGAACTTCCCATGAAAAAGATTCACATTGCCGCCGCCCTGGCCCTGACCAGCTGCATGGTAATCGGCGCGGCCGCCGTCTCCGCCACGCCCCAGAACGTCACCGCCACTTTCCGCCCCGATGTGACGGTTCAGGTGAATGGAACCGATTATGTGATCCGGGACACCAACGGTGCCCGGGTGGCTCCCCTGATCTATAACGGGACCACTTACCTGCCCCTGTCCACCATGGGTCAGATTCTGGGCGTTCAGGTCTCCTGGGACGCCGCCACGCAGACTGTAGTTGTCACCGATCAGGGCGGTCCCAGCACCACCTCCGGCCTGATCGGCGAGGATCGGGCCCGCCAGATCGCCCTGAACCACGCCGGAATCAGCGCCGGACAGGCCAACTTCCTGTGGGTCAAGCTGGACTGGGACGACGGGCGTCAGGTGTACGAGGTGGAGTTCTACAGCGGCAACACGGAGTACGATTATGAGATCGACGCGTCCACCGGTGAGATCCGCAGCTATGACTTTGATATTGAAAATTATGCCATCCCCTCCGCCGGGACCGGTTCCGGCACCGGTACCACCGGTCTGATCAGCGAGACGCGGGCCCAGGAGATCGCGCTGAACCACGCCGGCGTATCCGCCAGCCAGGCCAGTTTTGTCCGGGCCAAGCTGGACCGGGACGACGGACGCCAGGTGTATGATGTGGATTTCTACAGCGGAAATACCGAGTATGACTATGAGATCGACGCGGTAACCGGCGAGATCCGCAGCTATGACCACGACATCGAGAACTACACCATCCCCTCCGGCTCTGCCTCCGGGGACTATATCACCCAGGAGCAGGCCCGCCAGCTGGCCCAGGACCGGGCTCCCAACGCCACGCTGTACGGACTGCACTTTGAGTACGATGACGGCAGGGCCGTCTATGAGGGCACCCTCCGGGAGGGCCGTATGGAGTACGAGTTCACGATCGACGCCGTCACCGGCAGCTTCCTGCAGTGGGAGCAGGACTGGGACGACTGAGCTGCGACTGGGTTCCCACAATGCACACACGGGGAGAGCGGTTTCCGCTCTCCCCGTTCCCTGTTCTGTCGGCATGCCCCACCGGATGAGACCACATGCGCCCCCACCTTTGGCGGGGGCGCACGTCTGCGTTCTTTACAGGATGATACAAATGAGCCCGCCGGACCCCTCGTTGATAATCCGCTGGAGCGTCTCCCGCAGTTTGACCCGGGCATCCTGAGGCATGCGCTTGATCTTGGCGTTCAGGTCCTCGTTGACCAGTTCGTGGAGGGATTTTCCAAAAATATTGGCCTCCCAGATTTTGCTGGAATCCCCCTCGTATTCCTGAAGCAGATAGTGGATCATGTCCTCGCTCTGCTTTTCTCCCCCCACAATGGGAGATACCTCGGTCTCAATGTCGGCCCGGATCATATGGATGGAGGGCGCGCTCGCTTTCAGTCGGACCCCGTACCGTCCCCCCTGCTTCATGATTTCGGGCTCCTCCAGCACCAGGGACTCGATGGGAGGCACCACAATGCCGTATCCTGTCTCCTCCACCTCCTTCAGGGCGTCGGCTACCTTGTCGTACTCCTTTTTCACCCCGGCCAGCTGGGTAAGCAGCGCCATCAGGTCCCCGTCATCCCCGATCTGGAACCCGGACTGCTGGGACAGGGTGTCGTAGAACAGCTTTCGGGGCAGTTCCAGCACCGCCGAGGATACCCCGGTCCCCAGGTCGATCGCGGTCACCCGGGCGGAATTCACCTCCTCGCAGCTCTGAAAGGAGGCCACCGCGCTCTCCACATCCCGAATGCGGCGCAGCTCACCCGTCCCCTCCCGGATCGCAGCATACAAAGCGGCTTTGATGGGGTGCTCCTGGGGAAGCGCATCCACCCAGGGCGGCAGAAACAGGTCCAACTCCTTGACCGGAAACTCGTAAAGCACATCTTTCAGGATCTCATAAATTTCTTCCTGTCCCAGCTCCAGACAGTTTACCGCCACACAGGTCACGTCGTAGCGCTGGGCGATGTCCGACCGAATGGCCCGGGCCCGTTCGCTGCCCGGATCGGCGCAGTTGAGGAGGACGACAAAGGGCTTTCCCAGCTCCCGCAGCTCGGAAATCACCCGCTCCTCCGCCTCCAGATAATCCTCCCGGGGAATATCGGTGATCGTGCCGTCCGTGGTGACCACAATCCCGATGGTGGAGTGCTCCGAAATGACCTTCCGGGTGCCGATTTCCGCCGCTTCCGCCATGGGAATTTCATGGTCAAACCAGGGAGTGGTGACCATCCGCTCCGTCTCCCCCTCCATCTGCCCGGCGGCCCCGGGGACCAGATAGCCCACGCAGTCGATCATCCGCATCTGGAAGGCGGCGCCCCCCTCCACGGTTACCGTCACCGCCTCCTCCGGAACGAATTTGGGCTCCGCCGTCATGATAGTCCGGCCGGAACCGCTCTGGGGAAGCTCATCCCGGGCCCGCTCCCTGCGGTAGACGTTTTCAATATTGGGGATGACCATGGTCTCCATAAACCGCTTGATGAAGGTGGACTTCCCGGTGCGCACCGGCCCCACCACGCCGATGTAGATGTCGCCCTCGGTGCGCAGGGCGATGTCCTCATAGATTTTCCGATCTTCCATTTGTAACTCCTCCTTCGGCCGCCCGAGCCGGTTTGTTTCCCGAGTCCCAATTTGCTTGTATGCCCGGTCCCCCGCAGAGCGGGCGCGGCCGGAGCGGGATCCCGCCGCGGGCACAGCGTGAACTGGGTGTTTCCCTATATTGTATTGGGATAAGCCGTGGGATATGCCCGGCGGAGCAAATTCCCCCGGGCAGGCGAAGAGCGGGGGTTTTGCCCCCGCTCTTCTTTACCGCACACTGGGGATCAGCAGCATCCGCCCCAGCGGCGGAGTATCCTCCTCCAGTTCGTTGGCCTGGAGAATCTGATCGGTCGTGGTGCCATAGGCCTTGGCAATGTCCCACAGGCTCTCTCCGGGAGAGGCCAGACGCAATACCACCGAGGGCCGCTCCCCCTCTCCGGCGCAGCGGGGGGAGCTCAGCTTGGCCGCAGTCACCATAGGAACCGCCTGACACTGGGTGATCAGACAGTGGAAGTCCACCGTAAACCGGGCCTCCACGCCGCCTGCGGCGGGAGCGGCAAACACCTCCCCGGGGCAGGCACACCGGCAGCGGCAGCGGCCTCCCTCCGGACAATCCAGCCGACAGCTCACCGGCAGAGACCGCCGGACACACTGTACAGCTCCATTTTCATCCAGATACAGCACCGTCAGCTCCGCCTGTACCGTCAGGACCAGTTCGTTTCCCTCCCGGCTTTGAAGCACCTGGCCCAGGGCCAGACGGCTGTCCGCCACAGCCCGGACCATCTCCCCCGTCTCAACCAGCTCCCGCACCGTCTGGGGCCGCACCGACCGCTCCACCAGACGGCACAGGGGATGGGGCTGGCTGTCCGCCTCCATCTGAAAGGCGGTGCTGTACAGGTCCCTCAGAAGGGTAACCGGTCTGGCACGCCGTACCTGAGCCTGAGCCAAAAGCTCCAGGGTCAAGTCAGCCTGTCTGCCGTCTCCGTCCGGCTCCCACTGAAATGCGGCCACCTCCACCCCAACCTGGCAGTCGGCGTCCTCCTCTGCTTCCGTCACCTCCATGACCTGGGAGAAGGGCAGAGATTCATGGCTGGCCGACAGACCGCCCTCCGGCTCCTGCAGCAGAAGGTCTGTCTCCACCGCCCCCTTGAAAATCAGCTTTCCCCCGATCAGCTTGCTCTCCCCGCATACCGGCTGAACCCGAATGGCCAGGAGCTGGGGCGGATCACCGGCTCCGTTTTGAAGCCGAATCTGGTCCGAAAATGTAAAGGGTTTTTCCTGCACAGAGCAGAGCTGATAATCCTCCCCCTGGTACTGCCGCTGGCACACCGAACCCTCCTCCGGGTTGGTAACCCCTTTGACCAGGGTCTGTTCCACAGGCTGACAGGCAGTGATGTCCACCGCCAAGTCCACCCGCAGCAGCACCTTTCTGGGATTCAGCGCCCGTGCTTCCGCCTGGCGCAGCCGGGGGCTGGCCAGCACTGTTCCGGCCTCTGTAAGGCCGGGGGCCTGGGCCTGACAGGTAAAGGGCAGCCCCACCTCCATCCGCCGCAGGCCTCCGGCCCCTTCCGGCTGGTACAGCAGGACGGCCCGCACCATTCCCGTCACCTGGGCCGTCCCCTCCCGTGCCTGCTTGCCGCTGAGGGTGGCCTGACCGCATACATCCACGATGCGGGCAATGTCCGGGCAGGCATCGGGCACAATGCTCTCCAGAGTCTCCTCCTGGCACAGGGTGACCTCGGCCACCGTCTCATAGCCCACCTGGGCGTCTCGTTCCAAATCCAGTTCCATGGTCTCCGCTCCCTTTTGTCATGATCTGATCGTCCGGTTTCCGGCTTGGTCACATGATATGCGGGCGGAGCCCTATGTATGCCGTTACTTCAAACCAAAGAGCCTGCGCAGCAGTCCCCGGAGACACCGGGGCGACCGGATCACCACAATGCCCATGAAAACGCCTCCCCTCCTGTTGAACTGGCCGTCTCCGGCTGTTTCATTCTATGTATCAGGCAGGAAGAGGTGACAAAGGGCGGCCCGGAAACGGGCCGCCCTGAGACTGTCGAAAAAGTGACTTTGTCACTTTTTCGAGTCGGGCTGCACGAAATTTTCACCTCGATTTCTTTCGAAATTGTCGGCAAAAATTTCGCGAGAAGTGTCATTTCCAAGGCGCATGTCCTCGGAAATGACATAATTGAATTTTATTCCGTCGTCTGCGGACGACGGAACTCCTTGCAGGAGGGCTTTTTGACAAGCTGAGGGCGGCCCGGAAACGGGCCGCCCTTAGGTTAGTCTCAATTAAGTTTCTTTCTTCCGCTCCCAGTCCGGGACGGATTTTGCCTCCTGATACAGGCGCAGATAGCTTTTGTGCCGGCTGGCAGGAATTTTCCCCTCGGACACCGCAGCCAGCACCGCACAGCCCTTCTCCTTCAAATGGGCGCAGTCCGGAAAGCGGCACTTATCCAGATACGGGGCAAACTCGGGAAAGGCGTACTGCAGCTCCTCCGGACGGCCCAGTTCCTGGGGGTCCTCGCCAAAGGAGGAAAACCCCGGCGTGTCCGCCGCAAGCGCCCCGCAGGACAGCCGATACAGCTCCACATGACGGGTGGTGTGCCGGCCCCGGCCCAGCTTGTCGCTCACCTGGCCGGTGGCCAGTTCCATGTCTGCCTCCAGCGCATTCAGCAGGCTGGATTTTCCTACTCCCGAATTACCTGTAAAGGCACAAACCTTTCCGGCAATGGCGGAGCGCAGCGCCTCAATTCCCTCGCCGGTGGAAGCGCTGAGCCGAATGGTGGGAAGTCCCGCCTTCTCATAAATAGCCGCCAGGTCCGTCCCGGGCGTCAGGTCCCACTTGTTCACGCAGATCAGGCTCGGGCAGCCGCGCCGGGCAGCCAGCGCCGTCACCCGGTCAATAAGATAGGGATCGGTTACCGGCACGGCCTGGGAGGCCACCACCACCAGCAGATCGAGGTTTGCCACCGCCGGACGGGAAAACTGGTTCTTTCGGGGGAGAATCTGGTCCAGCGCCCCGGAGCCGTCCTCCAGAGGCGTAAACTCCACCCGATCCCCTACCAGAGGTGTCTGGCGGCTGTGGCGGTGCTTGCCTCTGGCCCGGCAAGTATACACCTGCTTCCCGTCATCCACATAGTAGAAACCGCTCAGGGCCTTTCGGATGATTCCCTGACTCACGGCAGGACGACCTCCTCCAGGGTCACCGCCATAGAGCCGCCGTGGACTCCATTGAAGTAATAGTCCAGGGTGACAGTCCCCATGCCGGTGACGGTCACCGGGACACTGGTCTGCATGTTGGCGTTCACCGTCTCGTTGAAGATTTCTCGTCCATCCTGGGTGACCCGCAGGTTGATCATCCCCTCCGCGTCCTCGGGCAGGTCAATGTACACATCCCGCGTGATCTCAGAGGGCTCCGGATCAGGCTCCTGCACAGCCGAAGGATCGGGCCCCAGGCTGATCTGGAGATTGACATCGGTGCCCTCAGTGACCTGGGTTCCCTCAGTGGGATACTGGCTGACTACCTGGCCCACGGGCACTTCGGCATCATAGACCTCCTCCACTCTGCCGCCGTCTCCCAAATTGTAGGTCCGGATGGTGCTCTGAGCGTTCTCCAGGGTCATGCCGGTAAGGTCTGGCATGGCAAAGTTGTGCTTCTCCGGTCCCCGGCTGACTACCAGCTCCACCTTGTCCCCCGGGGCAAGGACAACGCCCTCCAGAGGCGTGTAAGAAATAATATAATTCTCCGGAACTTCCGCATCGTACTGATATGTGGGTACCTGGGGCCGCAGGCCCATGTCCCGGAGCGTGTTATAGGCCGCTTGATATTCCATTCCAGTCAAATCGATCATGGTCACGGTTTCCGGTCCGCCGCTGACGGTGACGGTAATTTGAGTGACGCCTTCCCCTACTTGATCTCCGGCGTCCGGATCCTGCGCGATAATCGTACCCGGCTCTGACTCGTCGGCAACCGTCTCTCCCTGCACCAGGGTAAACCGTCCCAGCAGTTCCTGATCCTGCTCCACCTCTTCATAGAGCTGACCGATGAGATTCGGCACATCATAGCGGTCTGCCGGCGCAAACAGGCCGGCTCCCACGATCCGGGACAGGAAAAAGAATACCAGGCACACAAAGAGCAGCACCGCTCCGGCCGCCAGCACGATGGGCCAGATGGGCCCCCGGGCCGGGGGAGCATCCTCGTCATCCTCCTCCGGCTCCTGGCGGTCATACTCCCGGCTCCGCCTGGGCTGGTGAGAGCTTCGGCTGTGGGAAGAGGGGGCGGGACGAATCTGGGTTCTGTCGTCGTCCACCTCCGCCTGAGGGGTGAACTCCGACAGGTCATAGTCAAAGTTGATATTGGGATTCTTTCGGAACTCTTCCAGATCCGCCAGCATCTCGTCGGCAGAGGCGTATCGGTTGTCCGGATTGGGGGCCATGGCCTTCATGGTAATGGCCTCCAGCGCCTCGGGAATGGAGGGATCGATCTCCCGGGGAGACAGGGGGATCGAATTGATATGCTGAATGGCCACCGACACCGGGGTATCCCCTTCAAAGGGCAGGCGGCCGGTGAGCATCTCATAGAGCACCACGCCGGCGGAGTACAGGTCGCTGCGGGCGTCGATGTGGCTGCCGCGGGCCTGCTCGGGGGAAATGTAGTGCACCGAACCCAGCGCCTCCTGCGTCAGGGTGCTGTGCCCGCCGGAGGCCACCCGGGCAATTCCGAAATCGGCCACCTTCACACTTCCGTCCCGCAGGACCATGATATTGTGGGGCTTGATGTCCCGGTGGATGATTCCCCTGCTGTGGGCGTGGCCCAGCGCCTTGGTGATCTGGGTGATAAAGTAGAGGGCCTCCCGCCAGTTGAGCTTCCCCCCCTTTTTCTGGAGGTACTGCTTCAGGTTGATGCCGTCGATCAGCTCCATGACAATGTACTCCAGCTCAGAGGAGCGGCTCACGTCATACACCGCCACAATATTGGGGTGGGACAGCATGGCAACCGCCTGAGACTCGTCATGGAAGCGGCGGCGGAACTCAGCGTCCTGGGCCAGGTCCTCCCGCAGAATCTTGATGGCAACCAGCCGGTTGAGCCGATGGCAGCGGGCCTTGTACACTCTGGCCATCCCGCCGGTACCCACCACTTCCAGAATCTCGTATCGGTTATCGAGTAATTTACCAATATACGGGTCCATGGTAAATATCCTCCTTTTTTCTCACTTCTTGCCGCAGGATGCTCAACGGCGGATGAGCACTGCCGTCACATTGTCCGGAGCGCCCCGGTTCAGGGCGATGTCCAGCAGCCGCTGACAGCAGCTCTCGTCCCCCTCCCCGTGGATGACCTCATAGAGCATTTCCTGCTCCTCCACCACATTGCTCAGCCCGTCGCTGCACAGCAGCAGATAGTCGCCCGGGGCCATAGGCTGACGGAAGCAGTCGGCCATCAGGCCGGGATCTGCCCCCAGCGCCCGGGTGATGAGGTTCCGGTTGGGGTGGTTTTTTGCCTCCTCCCGGGTCAGCTCTCCCCGCTCCACCAGATCGGCCACCAGAGAGTGGTCCCGGGTGACTAGGGAAATCCCCGACTGGCTGATATGATAGGCCCGGCTGTCCCCCTCGTTGAGAATGACCGCCCCGCCCTCGCCGGCCAGGGCAGCCACCAGGGTAGTGCCCATGCCGGTACAGTCCTGATCCTGGAGAGAGCGCTGGAACACCTCCCGGTTGGCCAGAGCGGCGGCCTGACGCATCCGCTCCTCCTCCCGGCCTGAAGTGCGCAGAAACTCCTCCATAAACAGCTTTACAGCCATGCTGCTGGCCACATTGCCGGCCCGGGCGCCCCCCATGCCGTCACACACCAGGGCCACCACCCGGCCGTCATCCAGGCGCTGAATGGCAAACGCATCCTGATTTTGTTGTCGAACCGCACCGCGGTGGGTCAAACCCCACGCCTGCATGCCGCTCACCCTCTTTCCCGCCGGTTTCTCCGGCCGTTATATCTTTCGCTCCGCCTCCCGCATGGCGCGGCGGCGCAGCTGTCCGCAGGAGGCGTCGATGTCGCTCCCCAGCTTCCGCCGTACGGTAACGGTGACCCCCCGGTCCTCCAGCCGCTTCTGAAAAGCGGCCATGCGCCGGCTGGGTCTCAGGGGGCTCTCCTCCACCTCGTTCAGTCCGATCAAGTTCACATGGGCAGGCATCCCCCGCAGGCGCCGGGCCAGCAGGTCGGCCTGCCAATCGGCGTCGTTCACCCCGTCGATCAGGGCATACTCATAGGAGATGCGCCGTCCGGTAGTTTGAAAATACCGCCGGCAGCTGTCCAGCAGACGCTCCACCCCCACCGCCCGATTCACCGGCATAATCCGGGAACGGGTCTCATCATCCGGGGCATGGAGGGAGACGGATAACGTTAATTGTAACCGATAGCCGGCCAGTTTGTCAATTTGTTCCGCCAGGCCGCAGGTGGACAGGGAGATATGCCGCATGCCGATATTCAGTCCGTCCGGGTGATTGACCAGCTCCAGAAAGCGCATCACGGTGTCAAAATTGTCCAGTGGTTCTCCAATTCCCATGAGCACTATATTGGACACAGGAGCCCCGCTGTCCAGCTGGGTAAACAGTACCTGATCAAGCATCTCAGCCGGTGTCAAGTCTCTTACCTTGCCGGCAATGGTGGAGGCGCAGAAGGCGCATCCCATGCGGCATCCCACCTGACAGGAGATGCACACCGTGTTCCCGTGCTGATAGCGCATGAGCACCGACTCCACGCAGTTGCCGTCGGCCAGCCGCCACAAATATTTGATCGTTCCGTCCTGGGCTGAAACCTGTTTTCGGGCCACCTCAGGCGGTGACAGGATGGCCTCTCGGGCCAGCTTCTCCCGCAGGGCCTTGGACAGATCGGTCATTTCGTCAAAGGACGCGGCCCCCCGGTAAAACCACCGGAAAATCTGTCCGGCCCGGAAGGCGGGCTCTCCCAGTCCCTTCAGCCAGGCGGCCAGCTCCTCCGGCAGCATGGATTTGATGTCGGTCAAGATTCTCCGTCCTTTCGCAGTTTGCAGATGAAAAATCCATCCGTCCCGTGAATCTGCGGCCACAAGGTCAGCATTCCATCCCGCGCTGTTTCCGCCGGGCCGGGCAGAGTGAATGCTTCCGCCCTGAAATTCCCATGGCGCTCTAGAAAAGAGGCCGCCACTTCCTTGTTCTCCCGGCGCAAAATCGTACAGGTGGAATAGAGCAGCACGCCCCCCGGCTTCACATACCGCTGGGCATTGTCCAGAATGGCCCGCTGCACCTCCGGCAGACCAGCCAGCGGCGCCGGGTCTTTATAGCGAATGTCCGGCTTCTTCCGAATGACCCCGAGGCCGGAGCAGGGGGCGTCCACCAGAACCAGGTCGAAAGCCCCCTCCCACTCACTCCGAAACACGCGCCCGTCGGCCGTCATGGGATGGACGGAGCGCAGTCCCAGCCGGTCCGCCCCCGCCTGAATCAGTTTTTTCTTGTGGGGATGCAGGTCACAGGAGAGGATCTCTCCCCGGTCCTCCATGGTCAGCGCAGCCCCGAAAGACTTTCCGCCCGGCGCGGCGCACACATCCAGCACCCGCATTCCGGCCTTCGGCCCGGCGGCCATAACTGCCAGCCGGGAGGCCGGGTCCTGCACATAAAACAGGCCATCCTGAAAAGCCTTCAGCCCCTCCAGGTCTCCAGTCCGGGACAGGAGCAGGCAGCCCTCCAGCCAGGGATGCCGCTCCGACTCCACTCCCTGGTCGGCCAGAACCGCCATCAGATCTTCTGTTGTGATCCTCCCGGTGTTGACCATAGCGGTCACCGGCGGCCGGCTGTTGTCCGCCGCCAGCAGACGGGCGGTCTCATCCAGCCCCAGACGAAGCATCAGCTCTTCCACCAGCCAGGACGGGTGAGAATACAGGGTGGACAGGTATCGGACCGGGTCATCCTGAGGGATGGTGGGCAGCCGGTCCAGACTGCGCTCCAGATTTCGGAGGATGGCATTGACCATTCCGGGCGCCCTGGGATTTTTACAGTGGGTCCGGGTCAGCTCCACCGAGCGGTTCACCGCCGCGCTGTGAGGAATCTTGTCCAGAAACAGCATCTGGTAGGCCCCCAGGCGCAGCGCCTGGAGCACCTTGCCCTCCATCTTCTTCAGAGGGAGATTGGAAAATTTGGACAGGTAGAAATCCAGCAGCATCAGGTTTTGCAGCACGCCGAAGCACAGCTGGGTGGCCAGCGCTCCGTCCCGCCGGTCCAGACCGGCCGCTGCCAGCTGCTTCTTCAGAATTTGATCCGACCATCCCCCCTGCCGCTGGCAGGCGTTCAAGGTCAGCAGCGCGGCCTCCCGTGCGTCCATAGGGTTCCTCCTCTCCAGTTTCGCTTTATTTCATCGGGTGCCCGCGCAGATAGTCGGCCGCGCTCATGCGGCGGCTGCCGGGAGCCTGCAGCTCCAGAATGCGCAGGACGGTTCCCCCTCCGCAGGCCACGTCGATCCCCTCCGGAACGGCGGACAGCACCGTTCCGGGGGCCGAACCGGAAGTCCGGTCCAGCACCTGGGAGCGCCACAGCTTCAGGGGCTGTCCGGTCAGGGCCTCGGTAGAAGCCCCCGGCCAGGGGAACAGTCCCCGAATCTGATCGTGAATCTCCTGAGCGCTGCGTCCCCAGTCCACCGGGGACAGGGCCTTGGACAGCATGGGGGCATAGGTAACCTGATCGGGATCCTGCGGCGTGCGAGCCGCCGACCCTTCCTCAATCCGGACAACCGCCTCCACAAGCAGCTCTCCGCCCAGCACCGCCAGCCGGTCAAAGAGGCCGGCGGCATCCTCCTCCGGGCCGATGGGGGTGGACCGCTGGAGCAGAATATCTCCCGCGTCCAGCTCCCGGGCCATATCCATGATGGTGACGCCGGTCTCCTTGTCCCCGTTGAGAATGGCCCAGTTGATCGGGGCAGCCCCCCGATACTTCGGCAGCAGGGAGGAGTGAACGTTGATGCATCCCCTGGGCGGCAGGGACAGAATCTCATCCGGAAGCACCCGCCCATAGGCGGCCACCACAATCAGCTCCGGGGCCAACTCCCCCAGGACTGCCATCACCGATTCGTCCCGGAGGTTCTCCGGCTGGTAAACCGGGATCTGATGGGCCTGAGCGCAAACCTTCACCGGGGTAGGCTGAAGCTTGTTCTGATGCCGCCCCACCGGCCGATCCGGCTGGCTGAACACCCCGCTGACCTGATGCCCCGCCCGGAGAAGGGCCTCCAGAGACGGCACGGCAAAATCGGGGGTGCCCATAAAGACAATTCTCACGGCTGCTCCTCCGCCTGCTCCTGCTCCTCGGCCATGGCGTCCAATTCCTCACTGGTGTACAGCCGGTCTGTGAGCTCCACATACAGGTGGCCGTCCAAATGGGCCAGCTCATGGCAGAAGCACCGGGCCACCACCTGGGTGCCCTCCGCCTCGAACCACTGCCCAGTCCGGTCCTGCGCCCGGACCTTGACCCAGTCGGGCCGCTTGACATAGCCCCACTTGCCCGGCACGGACAGACAGCCCTCCAGACCGTCCTGCTCCCCGCTCTGATCCACGATCTCGGGGTTGACCAGCTCCAGCATCTCGCCGCTCTCGTCCACCACAATGACCGCCCGGCGGAGGATCCCAACCTGAGGGGCGGCCAGCCCCAGCCCGTTGGCCTGTGCCAGCGTCTCTTTCAGATCATCCAGCAGATCAGCCAGTTTTTCATCAAAGTTGGTGACAGGGTGGCACTTCTTCGTCAGCGCGGGGTCCCCTTCCACCAGAATCTTGCGGATCGCCATAGCATATTCTCCTTTGTTTTCAATTTTGTCCCGCCGCGGCCTTCTGCGAAGGCCGCCCGGGCTACATATGATAAGGGTCTATATCCGCGTAGACGGATACCCCTCTGCTCTCCTTGTCTCTGCTCACCCACCGGAGCAGACCGGCCAGCAGGCCGCGCAGCTCCCGGCTGTTTTGGGCGGAGAGCGTCAGCCGATAACGGTAGCGGTTATTCACCCGCGCCACCGCCGCCGGGGCGGGCCCCAGCAGCTTCCACGGCCCGGACAGCCGGGGCAGTTCCCGCTCCAGTTCCTGCCGCAGCCTGGCGCAGCAGCGCAGCACCGCCTCCTCATCCGTCCCGGAAACGGTCAGCAGAATCAGATCCAGGAAGGGGGGATACTGCCGCAGCTGCCGCAGGGCGATCTCCCCCTCGTAAAAGGCGTCATAGTCCTGCCGCGCGGCACAGCGGATCACATCGTTGTCCGGGGTATAGGTCTGAATGACCGCCCGGCCCAGTCGTTCCCCCCGCCCCGCCCGGCCCACCACCTGGGTCAGCAGGGAAAAGGTGCGCTCCCCCGCCCGAAAGTCATCCACATACAGGGCCAGGTCGGGGGCAATGACGCCCACCAGAGTGACATTTTCAAAATCCAGTCCCTTGGCTACCATCTGCGTTCCCACCAGAACGGGAATTTTTTCCCGGCGGAATCGCTCCAGCAGCTCTTCATGGGGGTGGGCGGCGGAAACCGTGTCGGTATCCATCCGCAGCACCTGGGCAAAGGGATACAGCTCGCGCAGTTCCTCCTCCACCCGCTGGGTCCCGGTGCCCACAAAGTTGAGCATTCCTCCGCAGGCGGGGCAGGCGGCGGGCAGCGGCTGGGAGAATCCGCAGTAGTGGCACATCAGCCGGTTGTTGGCCGAATGATAGGTGAGCTTGACCGAACAGCGGGGACATTCCGGTGTCTGGCCGCACTCCCCGCAGAATACCATCCGGCTTGCCCCCCGGCGGTTGAGGAACAAAATGGACTGCTCCTGCCGCTGGAAGTTCTCCTCCAGCTCCCGGCGCAGCCGCCCGCTCAAATCGGTGGCGTTGCCCTGCCGCAGTTCCTCTTTCATGTCCACTATCGTCACCTGGGGCATGGCCCGCTGATTATAGCGCCGGCGCAGCGTGAACAGGGCGTAGCGGCCCTGACGGGCGCGGTACATGGTCTCCACCGACGGGGTGGCCGACCCCAGCACCAGCAGAGCGCCGTGCTGGACGCATCGGTACTTGGCCACCTCCCGGGCGTGATAGCGGGGCGTGTTTTCCGCCTTATAGCTGATCTCCTGCTCCTCGTCCAGAATAATCAGCCCCAGATTCTCCAGCGGGGCGAATACCGCCGAGCGGGTGCCGATGACCACCTGAGCCTCGCCCCGGCGGATGCGCTTCCACTCGTCGTACCGCTCTCCCGCACGCAGGGAACTGTGCTGCACTGCCACCTGGCGGCCGAAGTGGGCGGAAAAGATCCGAAGCAGCTGGGGGGTGAGAACAATTTCCGGCACCAGAACCAGCGCGGTTTTGCCCCGCTCCAGGGTCCGGCGGATCAGGCTGACATAGACCTGAGTCTTTCCGCTGCCTGTCACGCCGTACAGCAGCGCTGCCGCCGCCTGTCCTCGGGCCGCCATCTGGTCCAGCCCCTCAAAAGCCGCGCGCTGCTCGTCGTTCAGAATCGGAGGCGGAGCGGGCTCCACCTCCTCCCAGGAGGGACGGCGGAACACCTCCTGGGTTTCCAGCGTCAGGATTCCGCTTTTTTCCAGGGACTTCAGCGTGGGCATGGAGGCCCCGGTAAAATAGCACAGCTCCTTGGCCGAAGCGGCCCCCAGGGCGCACAGCAGCTCGGTGACCGCGTAGCGCAGCGGCGCGCTGCGCCGGCGCGGGGTCACAAGGGCCATGGCGTCCTCGGAGGAGATGGCCAGGACGGCGACCTTCTCCGTCTTGTCGCCCACCCCCCGCTGCGCACTGGTCTCCAGCACCGCCGCTCCGGCCTCGGTCAGGCGGCGGATGGCCGGGTTCGGGTCCGCCGGACCAAAGGCCAGACGAATCTGCTCCATGTCCCCCGCCCCGCCCCAGCTCCACAGCAGGTCCAGCAGCTTTTGCGCGGAGGGGGCGTCTCCGGCGGCCGCCAAGGCCGTCTCCCGGTCCAGGCCCGGGACCAGGGACACCCGATCCCGCAGAGAAAACGTCAGACCGGCGGGGAGCATGGCCTTGACACAGTCGTACATCGTGCAGAAGTATCGCTCCCGCATCCAGAGAGCCAGCTGTATCCCTTTGCGGTCCAGCACCGGCTCCTCATCCAGCGCGGCCTGAATCAGCTTCAGATTCCGGCCGGCAGAACCCTCCTCCTGAATGGACAGGACGATGCCCTCCGAGGCCCGGTTTCCGGCGGCAAAGGGAATCAGAACCCGCATGCCAGGGATCAGGCGGCCCTCCAGCTGACTGGGAACCAGATAGTCATAGGGCCGGTCAATGGAATAGACCGCCCTGGCCACGGCCACCTTTGCAATCAACCGTCCCACAGCCGCACCTCCTAAAACGCCAGGAAAGCAAGCGAAGGCGGGCCCTGCCCCCTGCGCTTGCTTTTTGCACTCACTCCTGGCTGTCCTCCGGCTCCTGCGCGGGCACAGACTCCTCCTCTGCCCCGGCCTCCTGATCCGCCTCGTGGGCGGAAGATGCCTCCAGCTTGCCGTCGGCTACCTCCTGAATCGCAATGCTCACCGGCTTCTCCTCCAGCGGGATACCGGACAGCTCGGCCTCATGGGCAATGTGGCGGGCCCGGCAGGCCACCACATTCACCAGCTCGTACCGGCTGGGGATGTGCTTGAGCAGATCTTTCATGGCAGGATACAGCATCATAACAAAAACGCTCCTTTGTTTTGGTCGTATTTTTTTGAGAAACAAGCTGGTCGTTATGCAAACTGGGTCAGAATAGACCGCCGGTTTTCCACGCGGCACTCGGCCGCGGTGAGAATCGCCTCAATCTCCCCCACCGCATCGGATACCTTGTCATTGATCACCAGATAGTCATAGTTGGGAATCTCCCGGAACTCCACCTTCGCCTTTTCCAGGCGGCCGGCGATCACGTCCTCACTGTCCGTATTGCGCCGGTGAAGGCGGCGGGACAGCTCCTCGAAGGAGGGGGGGATAATGAAGATAAACAGGGCGTCGGGGCATCGGGCCTTTACCTTGGCCGCCCCCTGGACCTCAATATCCAGCAGCACGTCGATTCCGGCGTCCAGACGCTCCTGAATGGCCTTTAGGGAGGTGCCGTAATAGTTATTCACATATTCGGCGTACTCCAGCAGCTCATTGCGGGCAATCATCCCCTCAAACTCGTCCCGGGAGACAAAGCAGTAGTTCACGCCGTCCTGCTCCCCCACCCGGGGCTGCCGGGTGGTATAGGATACAGAGAAATAAATATTGTCCCGCTGGCTGAGCAGCTCGGCAATCACCGTGCTCTTGCCCACGCCCGACGGACCGGACAGCACAATCAGCTGTCCCCTCTCCTTTTTTTTATTCACAGCTCGTCCCCCTTTTCTTCCCCGCCCAGCCTGCGGGCGATAACCTCTGGGCTCAGGGCGGACAGCACCAGATGGTCGTTATCCAAAATCAGCACACCCTGGGTGCGCCGGCCGTAGGTGGCGTCGATCAGCTGCCCCCGGTCCCGGGCCTCCTGGACCATCCGCTTAATAGGGGCCGAGTCGGGGCTGACCACGGCAATCAGCCGGCCGGCAGCCACCAGATTGCCGAACCCAATGTCGATCAGTTTCACCCCGGCCACCTCTATTCGATATTCTGGACTTGTTCCCGAATCTTTTCAATCTCCGCCTTGATGTCCACCACCTGCCGGGCAATATCCAGGTCGGAGCACTTGGAGCCGATGGTATTGGCCTCCCGATTGAACTCCTGAATCAGGAAGTCCAGCTTCCGCCCCACCGGGCCGCCCCGGGACAGCAGCTCCCGCAGCTGACCAATGTGGCTGCGCAGGCGTACCGTCTCCTCGTCCACCGCAACCTTGTCGGCAAAAATGGCCGCCTCGGTGAGAATGCGGGCGGGGTCCATCTGCGTATTGGAGAGCACCTCCTGCATCCGGGCCTCCAGCTTGGCGCGATACTCGGCCACCGTCTGAGGCGAGCGCGCCTCAACCTGGGACACCATATCCTCAATGGCGGCCGCCCGGTTGAGAATATCCTCCCGGAGCCGCTCGCCCTCCCGGGTGCGCATCTGATCGAAATCCGCCAGCGCCCGGTCCAGCACAGCGCAGATCTCCCGCGCGGTCTGCTCCGCGTCCTCTTCCACCTTTTCCGCCACCAGCACCTCGGGGAACCGGGACAGCAGGGAGACGGAGATGTCCCCCGTCCCAAGGGAGTAGTCCCGGGCCAGCTGGGTCAGGGCGGCATAATAGGCGTCAGCCGCCGGCTTGTTCACCGTCACCTTCACCTGCTCGGCCCCGGCGCTGTCCAGGGTGACAAACACATCCACCTTCCCACGGGAAATGGTGTTCTGCACCCGCCCCTTGACGGCCTCCTCCGCAAACAGATAGAGCCTCGGGATGCGCACGCTGCAGTCCAGATAGCGGTTGTTCACCGACCGCACCTCTACGGTGATGGTTCCCCCCTGTGTGGTTTCCTCCGCCCGGCCGTAGCCGGTCATACTCTTGACCAAATTGGTCACACTCCTTCTCCTATCCCCTCCGCCGGGCGCTCAGGCGAGCCCGAAGCAGCCCCACCAGACGGAACAGGCCAATATCATAGATCACAAATATCACGTTTCCGCCCCCATACAACAGGGGAAGGCTGTTGGACAGCCAGGCCGGCGGGTCCGGAAGGAACAGCTCCCGGAAGAAAAACCAGCACACTGTGAGCACCAGATTGAAGAACACCAGCTTGAGGGCCCACTCCACCGGCAGGCGGCGCAGACTCTCAATGGCCCCCTTCACCACAGGATACAGCCCCAGAAACACCAGAAACAGCAGGGCGACTCCCTTGTCCGGCAGAAGCAGCAGACCCAGCAGCCCCGCCGCCCCCCAGCACAGGTAACCCGCCGCCCGTCCGGCGGCCACAGCGGCGGCCATCGGGCACAGGCCGCCCACGGCGGTCAGACCGATCCGGCCTGACGGAGCCACGCAGGCCAGCCACAGAAGCGCCAGCGCCCCGGCGGCCAGAACACCGCCCAGCGCGATCCGCCCGCCTGTCTCATGCCGGCCCATTTAGCAGTTCCCCCCGCCGCACAGGCAGTTCAGGCACAGCATGGTGGAGCAGCAGTCCATCGCGTCCATACCGCTGCTGTATCCGGCGGGGCGATAGCCCCCCGCGGTCCCCCGCTGCATCACGGCCAGAGCCTGGCGGTATTCCATGTTGTTGGGCTCCATCTGCACCGCCCGGGTATAGTTCTGCATGGCCTCGTCCATCCAGCCCTTCCGATAGGCAATGCTGCCGCTGAGGAAATACCACTCTCCGTCCTTCTGATTCACCTCATACAGCAGCCGCTCGGCGCTGTCCAGATCGCCCGCATTGATCAGGGTGCGGATCCGGGCATAGGTCTGATTGGACGCGGAGGAATATCCCCCCTGATAGGAGGACTGATACGAGGAGGAATACCCGCCGCTGTAACCGCCGGAGGAACCTCCCCCGGCGCGCTGCTTGGTGATCTGGTCGTAGGCCTCGTTGATCTCCTTCATTTTCTCCTCGGCCAGGTCGGCCAGGGGATTGTTCTGATAGTTATCCGGATGATATTTCCGGGCCAGCTCCCGATAGGCCTTTTTGACCTCCTCATCACTGGCGTTGGGGCTGACCCCCAGGACGCTGTATGGATCGTTCATGTGTCGTTTCTCCAAATCTTTTGTTTTTTAATCTGGGCCCAGCTGCCGTCAAAGACGCTCTTCTGCACCAGAGGCAGTCCCAGATAGATGATATTTTCCAGCAGAGGACGGCGGCAGCCGAACTCTCCCAGCTGGAGGGCGGCCCCCATCTGGGCCAGAGACTGGTCCATCGTCAGGGCCAGAGCCTCGTCATCTCCCTCCGAACCGTATCGGGCGGCCACCGGATTATACCGGCCATGGGACAGATCCTCCGCCAGGTCGTCCCGGGCATCGGCCAGATAGATCCACCGCCCCAGGTGATAGAGCAGCTGCTCCAGCACCTGGCCCTGCTTCCCTTCCGCCGGGGCGGCGGCCTGAAGCAGGCGGGCAAAGGTATCCGCCGTCCGGTCCAGTGAAGGGCAGTTCTCCTGCTCCAGCCGGGCCAGTTCTCCCAGACAGCCGCGCACAGTCCGGTCAAAGTCCGGCCGGCGGCGGGCCGCTTTCCTGTAGGCCCCCTTCAGTGCCAGACAGGCCGCACGGGCGGGCAGGCCCTGGAAAAATCCCTCGTCCGCCACCGCGTCCCGCAGCTTCCACCAGGCCAGGATCACACTTTCATCGGCGGCCAGCTCCAGGGCCGGACTGTCCGGACACATCTGTTTCTTGATCAGCGGATTGGCATGGCACCGCCCTCTGCAATAGGAGGGCCGCTCCTCCGGTGACCACAGGGCCAGGGTCAGAAAGGTGAAGTCAAAATTCAGAAGCAGAGGGGCAATCAGACCGAACCTCCGGCGAAGACACCGGCACAGGCCGCAGTAGGACGCTCTGTAAAGGTCAAAGTCCTTACATTTCAGCTCCGAGCGGAGCGGGCGCACATAGCCGAACACGCTCCCGCACTCCCCTCACGGCCGCAGGTACTTCAGAATGGCAAACTCAGGGGCCTGACTTTTCAGAATGGAACGGTTCAACAGCACCGCGGGGATAAATCCCACCAGCAGTCCCGCCAGCGCCGCCAGGATGGACAGCCCCTCTCCCAGATGGAACAGGGAGTCGCCGGCCAGATACCCCAGCACCAGCCCCACGCAGGGCAGGGCGAACACCACCACCGAGGTACTGATGTTGTGTCCTCCGGTAGGCTCCACCTCCACCATATCCCCCGGCTTGGCCCCAATGGGATTGGAGGCCAGGGCCAGAATCTCCTCCGTCGGCCGCTGGGTGCAGCCGGCACAGGCTCCATCACAGTGCAGCCCGCACTCCATCTGCCGCAGCAGAGAGACCTGGGCCACGCCGTCCCGAACAATTTTCTTGACAATTGCGTTTTGTACCATTGCAAAGCTCCTCCAGCGTGGGGAGAGGTCCGCCTCCTATCGGCGGCTGACCTCCACCACCACGGTATATTCTCCAATGACGCCCACCGAACCGGCGGCGTCCAGATAGACCCGGGCGGGCACGGAAATCTGCCCGGTACTGGTGATGTTGGAGACGTCGGCCACGATGCGCAGCTGGCTGGCGTCAATATTGGCCAGATCTTCCGCCCGTCCCCGGACCGTCACCTGCCGCGTCTGGGTCACCGCGTCCGCCCGATAGCCGGCGGGCGGCTCAGTCAGGGAAATATTATCTACCTCAAATACGGCCGTGTCCAGCCCCTCCACCGTCACGGTCACCGTAGCGGTGGTCTCTCCGCTCACATTCTCCAGGCTGGGGTCCAGGGAAATGGGGAAGGTGAATGTGTTGGTGCCCACCACCTGAGACAGGTTCACGCTCCCGATGGACAGCTGGGTCAAGCTGGCCATGTCCTCCTCAGAGCCGGAGACGGTGATGGTGCTCGGCTCAATGGAATAGGTGATGTCATCGGTGGTCGCACCGCCGCCGGGCAGGAAGTTCACCACCAGCTCCACCTCTCGCTCCACCACGACCGGGACCACAACATAGGCGGTCTGGGCGCTGAGCGTGACGCTCAGATCGGTCAGGGGATTGCCTTCGCTGTCCAACAGCGTCAAAGGCAAATCGCCGGTGTATTGTTCCGACAGGTTCTCGTTGTTCAAAACGGCCACCACCCGGGACACCCGGCTGACCTCTTCCACCGGACCGCTGACCGTTACCGTCGCGGGCTCGATAGCGGGCACTCCCATCTGATAACCCTCGGCCACCTGGCCGTTCAGCTGGAACTCCACATTAAAGGTGCTGGTATACAATTCCTCCACCGTCACAGTGATGGAAGACGGATTCCGCTCCAGAACCACAACATCGTCCGTGTTGAAATTGGTGGGCCATGTCGGCTGACTCAGCGTCACCCGGTTCTCCCCCAGTGTGCACCGGGACACGTCCAGCGTGACATAGATGTCGTCCCGATAGCGCAGAAGGTTGGTGATGACACTGGAGGGCGCCTCCACCCGCAGGTCCACCGTCTCATCGGACACCTCAGCCACCGTCAGGCCCTGGCTGGTCAGCACGCTGGTCCCCGTTGTCACCACCCGCACGTTTCGGATGGTCTGGGTATCCGTGGGGTCCACCGTGACCCGCACATACATCCAGAAAAGCAGCGCCAGAATGATGGAGCACAGGACATAGACCCATCTGCTCTCCCGAAGTCGATCCATCATATCCGGTCATCCTCCTTTCGCTCGCCCCCGAAGAGCTGGGAGAGCTTGGGAAGCGGGCCGCCCTTTCTGCGCTCCCGTTCCTCGTCGCTGAGCAGCTCATTGCGCAGCAGCCGCTCCAGGGTTTCAGGAGCCAGATGCCGCTTGAGCATTCCCCCCACGGCGGCAGAGATGGAACCTGTTTCTTCCGAGACAATCACCACCACCGCATCGGAATTTTCGCTCATGCCGATACCGGCCCGGTGGCGCATGCCCAGATCCCGGCTGAGATTGACATTGGTGGACAGGGGAAGCATACAGCCTGCTCCCACGATCCGGCCGTTTCGTACGATCACCGCTCCGTCATGGAGAGGAGCCTTGTTCCAGAACAGGTTCTTCAACAGCTCACTGGACACGGCGCAGTCCAGAGGAGTTCCGGTTTTGATAATGTCATCCAGCAGGTTCTGCCGCTCGAATACCATCAGGGCGCCCACTTTGTCCCGGGACAAATCGGCGTAGGCCTCGGTGGTCTGCTGAATGGCGCGCTCCACCTCAGCTCCATCCGACTCCTTGGACGAAGCGAACACCTGACCCAAGCGGCCGCTGCCCATCCGCTCCAGCAGGCGGCGCAGTTCCGGCTGAAATAGAATCACCAGGGCCAGGATTCCCCATTCCACCACTCGATCCAGCAGGAAGCTGGTGGCGGTCAGGCTCAGGGCATAGGACAGGAACATGGCCAGCAGAAAGATCAAAATGCCCCGCATCACCCGGCCGGAACTGGTCTTGCGTAGCATCCACAGCAGTTTGTAGATGGCCAATGACAAAATAGCGATGTCCAGCAGGTCGCTCGGCTGGATGCGGATCATGGGAAAATATCCCTGAAACAGTGCCTGTATCGTCTCCAGCATGAGGCTCCCCCTCTCCCGGATAAAATTCTTCATTTTGTCATTATACGATATTCCGCCGGGATTGGCAACATGAAAGGCCCCGGGGAAGATGAAAATTTTTTTAAATTTCCCCCTGCCGCCGAAAAAACAGCCGCCCGGCGGGCGGCTGTTCGTCACTGTGCCGATGCGGCGGCCAGCTCCTCCAAAATTCGAAGGAAGCGCTCCGCCTCCCGGCGGGTATTGAAGGCGGATACGCTGACCCGGACGGTCCCCGTCTCCAGCGTCCCCGCCGTTTCATGGGCCAGCGGAGCACAGTGAAGGCCGGCCCGAACGGCCACGTCCCGCCGTCCCAGCCGCTCCCCCAGCTCCTCGCAGTCCCAGTCCTTCAGCCGGAAAGAGAGCACTCCCGCCTGAGCCGACGGGTCAGAAGCCCGGAAAACCTGCGCGCCGGGCAGCTGCTCCAGCCCTTCCCCGATGATTCGGATCAGCGAGCTCTCATGGGCGGCAATGGCGGCCGTCCCCCGCCGCCGGACGAAGCGAAGTCCCTCCAGCAGACCGGCCGCTCCGGGGATATTGTGGGTTCCGGCCTCCAGCCGGTCGGGGAGAAACTCGGGCATGGTCTGCCGTCTGGACTCACTTCCCGTCCCCCCCTCCATCAGAGGGGCCGGATCCGACCCGCACAGGAGCAGGCCGGTTCCCTGGGGCCCGTAAAGCCCTTTGTGGCCCGGCATGGCGAGGAAGGCCGCCCCCAGAGCCCGGAAATCCACGTCCAGGCATCCGGCGGACTGGGAGGCGTCCACAATCAGGGGAATTCCCCGCTCCCGGCAGGCCGCGGCAATTTTCTCGATGGGCAGAATGAAGCCGAAGACGTTGGACACATGGGTGCAGACGGCAAAATCGGCCCCCTGATCCAGCTCCCGGGCAAAAGCTCTCCAGGCGGCCTCCTGATCAAACAGAGGCGAGCGGGCCGGCCGGATTTCCAGACCTGGCACGGCGTGGAGGGGCCGGGTCACCGCATTGTGCTCATACCCGGAGATCACCACCCGTCCCCCCGGCCTGGCCAGGGTCTTGATGGCAATATTCAGTCCATGGGTGGCGTTGAAGGTGAGAACCACCCGTTCCGGATCGGACACATGGAAGAGTTTGGCCGCCTCCTCCCGGCAGGCAAAGGCTGTCCGGGCCGCCTCCATGGCGGGGCGGTGTCCCCCCCGGCCGGGGCTGGCCAGATGATTCATCGCCCAGGCGCTGGCCCGGGCCACGGAAGCGGGCTTCTGCAAAGTGGTGGCGGCACTGTCCAGATAAATCACAGGGCCACCTCCTGATAGCTTCCGTTTCCGGCCGTAATATAGATCCGCTTGGGGGAAAGGCCCGCCCGCTGGAGCACCCGCAGGGCATCCGGAAGCGCCCGCTGGGAGATGCGCACCGAGTGACTGCACCCCTCTCCGGAGATGCTCTTGGGAGAGCGGATCACCCGGGCGGTAATCCCAGATCGCTCCAGAGCGGCGGCAGTGCGCTGGGCGTAGGTGAGCGATCGGCACACGATGAGATAATAGAGCATGGCATGGTTCCTCTCCAGCGGAGGCGGAGCCCCCGCTCAGAAATTACCGAGAGGGAGCGCCCGCGCTCCGCTCTCATCCCATGATATGCGCCCGCTCCCAAAAAGGACCGTGTGGATTTCCCATTTCCGCCCGCTGCCCTCCCCTTCTCACAACAGGAAAACGGCGCCTGCGCCAAAACGCTTCCCCGCTGTCTCTCCGGTTACCTGGCGGACCGCTCCAGCAGGCAGACTGCGTGGGCCGCCATGCCTTCACCGGAGCCGGTAAAGCCCAGCCCCTCTTCTGTGGTGGCTTTCACGTTGACCCGTCCCCGCTCCAGGCCCAGACGAGCGGCCAGGTTGTCCCGCATCCGGTCGATGTAGGGGGCCAGCTTGGGCCGCTGGGCCAAAATTGTGGCGTCCACATTGACCACCCGCCACCCCTCCCGGGCCAGCAGCCCGGCCACATGGTCCAGCAGCTTCAGGCTGTCCGCCCCGGCATAGGCCGGGTCCGTGTCCGGAAAATGACGGCCGATGTCCCCCAGGCCGGCCGCCCCCAGCAGCGCATCCATCACCGCATGGGTGAGCACATCAGCGTCCGAATGGCCCAGCAGCCCCCGCTCATAGGGAATGGTCACTCCGCCCAGAATCAGGGCCCGCCCCTCCGTCAGTCGATGCACGTCATATCCGTGCCCAATTCTCATCTCATTCACAGCAGTCCCTCTTCTCTCGCCTGTAAGACGGCCTCCCCCAGCACCAGGTCCAGGGGGGTAGTGATTTTCAGATTCTCCCGACTGCCCGGGGTCAGGGTGACGGGCATTCCCAACCGCTCCACCGCCCCGCAGTCGTCGGTGAGCAGCTCCCCGTCATCCAGCGCCTTCTGGGTGGCGGCCCGGATCAGCCCCGCTTCAAACACCTGGGGAGTCTGAACCGCCCGCAGGGCGGCGCGATCCACCGAGCCCGCCGAGCGGCCGTCCTCCCACCGCTTGATGGTGTCCACCACCTCGACCGCCGGTGCTGCGGCTCCGGAGGCGGCGGCGGCTTCCACCGCCGCCCGGATCACCTCCTGGGACACCAGAGGTCTGGCCCCGTCATGGATGGCGATCAAAGCCGCATCCGGGTCCACCTCCCGCAGTCCCGCCTGCACCGAGTGGATTCTTTCTTTCCCCCCGATCACCACCTTGGTCACCTTGTCCAGTGCATACTCCCGGCACAGGCGGCCCACCTCCACCAGAAGGTCCTCCCGGGTGACCACCACAATCTCCCGGACACAGGGGCTGTCCTGCAGTGCCGCCAGGGTGCGGACCAGCACCGGCACATCCCCCAGAGGCGCCAGCACCTTGTCCACCCCCTCCATCCGCCGGGCGCTGCCTGCGGCCACCACCACAGCGGAGCACACAGGGGGCATTTTTTTCTTTTTCCATCGGGAAAACAGGCCGCTCATGGGATTCTCTCCCCTTTCACAGGATAAAAAAGGGGCCGGCGGCCCCTTCCATGTTTCTCATTCAATTTATTCCACTTTCTGCTTGTTCATGCCAGGGCAGTATCCAGGGCGGCCTCCGCCGCCTCATAGGTCAGGCTCTTCGCCAGAACCAGTTCGGAGATCAGGATCTGCTTGGCCGAGTGAAGCATCTTCCGCTCGCCGGTGGACAGCCCCCGGGCGTGGTCACGGGCGGTAAGTCCCTTGATCACCCAGGCCACCTCCAGCAGATTTCCGCTTTTCATCCGCTCCATATTCTCCCGGTAACGATGGTTCCAGTTGGCGGTCATTTCCACCTGAATTCCAGGGATGGCGGCCAGAACCCGGTCCGCCTGCTCTCCGTCCACAATGGGGCGCAGTCCGACTTCGTCGCTGCTGTCCGTGGGGACCATGACCACCATGGAACGGTTGGGCAGCTTCAGGATATAGTAATCCCGAACCACTCCGCCCACCTTCTTCTGGACGATACTCTCCACCACGCCCGCCCCATGCATGGGGTGGACCACCTTATCCCCTACCTGAAACACCCGAAACCTCGCTTTCTCTCCCTCGCGCTGACGCGATCCATCAATTTACAGTTGTATTATATCAATTTTATCCAGCTTTTGCAAGTTAAAATCCTGTCTTTTCCATGAAAACGGCTTGATTTTAACCATTTTTTACATGCTGTTGGCAATTTTGACGAGAGATCAGGCCGGCAAAAAACAAAAAGAGCGGGTCCCGCATATGCGGGACCCGCCTTCCACACGGCTCGTCTGAGTCAGGCGCAGCCATTCCATATTTCTTACACCGTCTCGCCCTTCAGGAAGCGCTCCAGCCGGTCCAGGCCCTCCCGGATATTCTCCCGGGACGTGGCATAAGACCAGCGCACGAAGTCGG
>CALWVX010000002.1 GCA_944385065.1 uncultured Oscillospiraceae bacterium
CTGGAGCTGCTCCACTACTACCAGATCCCGCTTCAGGGGAAGAAGACGGTGGTGGTGGGCAAGAGCATGACGGTGGGGCTGCCCACCGCCCTGCTGCTGATGAACGAGGAGGCCACGGTGTCTGTGTGCCATATTCTCAGCGACCCGGAGGACACCCGGCGGCTGTGCCGGGAGGCGGAGATCATCATCTCGGCGGCGGGTCACGCCCGGCTGATCACGGGGGACTATGTGCGGCCGGGGCAGGTAATTGTGGACGTGGGGGTCAACGTGGGGCCGGACGGCACGCTGTGCGGCGACGTGGCCTTTGACGAGGTGGAGCCGGTTGTCCAGGCCATCACGCCTGTCCCCGGCGGCGTGGGCGCCGTGACCGCCACCGTCCTGGTGGGCCATGCCGTTCAGGCTGCGGTGCGCACCCTGACGCAGCGGAAGCAAATCTGAATTAAGATAAGTGGGAGGTCTATCATGCCTCAGATTCTCATTTTGGCCGATGATATGACTGGCGCCAATGACACCGGGTGCGCTATTCACGACTTGGGCATCGACGTGTGCTGCGTGAATGACCTCTCGCTGCCCGCCCCGCTGGCGGAACATTGCCCGTGCATCAGCGTCAATCTGGACAGCCGAACCCTCCCCCCGAGAGATGCGGCCCGGACTGTTGTCCGGGCCGCATCTCGTTTTTCCGGTCCCGATACCATCCTGTACTCCAAGCGAATTGACTCCACGCTGCGGGGAAACCTGGGCAGCGAGTGCGCCGCCCTGCTGGAGTGGCTGAACAACGGCGCATCCTGTCTCGTGGTTCCGGCCTTCCCCGCAGCCGGCCGAATTTACCGCAACGACACCGTCTTTGTCCACGGGGTCCCTCTGGATCAGACGTCGGCCGCCCAGGATCCGGACCACCCCATCCACACTTCTTCCCCGGTTCAGATATTCCAGTCGCAGACCGATCTCCCTGCACAGGTAATCTCCCTGAACACAGTCCGCAGCCCCACCGAACTGCTCCGCCAGATCAAACGCTGTTATGAGCGGCACATCCGCATCCTCCTGCTGGAAGCGGTGTCCCCTTCGGACATCGACCAGATTGCCGGGGCGGCGGTGGAGAGCGGGATACCCTTCATCTGTGCGGACCCCGGCCCCTTCACCGCTTCGGTTGCCGAGCATCTTGCCCTTCATCAGGCCCCTTCTCCCCGTGCTCTGCCGAATCCGCACGGACACAAAATGCTTCTGGTCGTCGGCAGTGTCAACGCCGTCACTCGCCAGCAGGTATCCTATCTCTCCACCCACCGCGCGGTGACACCGGTGCTGCTCGACGTGGAACAGCTGCTGAACGGCCCTTCATCCGCGCAAAGGGCCGTTCAGCGCGCCGCCCATGCTATTCTTCGCCAAAGCTCAGAACAGGATGTCCTTCTTCTGGCCCTTTCCACCAGCATCCAGTCTCGTCGTCTGGATTTTCAGGCAGCCGCGACAAAATTGGGGTGTACTCCCCGGGAAGTGGGACAGATAGTCAATCAGTCGATCGCCCGGGCCGCCTCCCTTGTCATTGGCGAAAACGATCAGTTCGGCGCGCTGTTTTCCTGCGGCGGAGACATCACCGCCGCTCTGATTCGGCAGCTCCATACCAACAGCATGCAAATTCTGGGAGAGGCCCTTCCGCTGGCGGTCTGTGTCCAGCTCGACAACGGGTATTACCTGCTGACCAAAGGCGGTATGGTAGGCGGGCCGGACGCCATAGACCAGTGCATCCAATTTCTCTCTGAACTGGTTTCCCCCAGCTCCCACTTTCATTCTTGTCACGGAAGGAGATCCCCATGAACAGACCTCTGATTGCAATTCCCATGGGCGATGCCGCCGGGATCGGCCCGGAAATCATCCTGAAAGCGGTGGCAAATCCCACCATAACCGAGCGCGCGCGGTGTTTCGTGGTGGGCAGCCGCGCCGTTCTGGAACAGGCCATGTCATTCCCTCACATGCCGTCTCTCTCCATTTGTTCTCATCCCCATCCGGAGGCCGGACATTACGCCCCCGGTATTCTCAATCTGCTGGATCTGGACAATATCTGTCTTCCCCAACTGAGACTGGGGCAAATCAGCGCCATGTGCGGGCAGGCCGCCTATGAGTCCATCAAGGCCTGTATTGATCTGGCCATGACGGGAGCAGCAGACGCCATTGCTACGCCGCCGATCAACAAGGAATCGCTACGCGCCGCCGGCGTTCCCTATATCGGGCATACGGAAATTTTCGGCGTTCTGACCAACACGCCGGACCCGCTGACCATGTTTGAAGTGCGCGGACTGCGTGTCTTTTTCCTCAGCCGTCATATCTCGCTGCGTCAGGCTTGCGATCAGGTGAAAAAGGATCGCATTATCGATTATGTAAAACGCTGTACACACGCGCTGCACCGCCTGGGCGTTCAGGACGGTTGTATGGCCATTGCGGGGCTGAACCCCCACAGCGGTGAGCACGGGCTTTTTGGCCGGGAAGAGATGGAAGAAGTCGTTCCTGCAGTCCATATGCTGCAGGAACTGGGCTATTCCGTGGAAGGTCCTGTCAGCGCGGATTCCGTCTTTCACCTGGCGCTGGAGGGGCGATACAACAGCGTATTAAGCCTGTACCATGATCAAGGTCACATCGCAACTAAAACGCTGGACTTTTATCGCACTGTCTCCATCACCAACGGCATGCCCATTCTTCGGACCAGCGTGGACCACGGAACCGCCTTTGACGCCGCAGGGACAGGCAAAGCCAGCTCGGTCAGCATGGAGGAGGCGATTTTAGTGGCCGCCAAATATGCGCCCTGCTTTACCTGCGCCGGAACAGCCTGAAGACAGGTCCGCACACGCGGCCCAAATTGCAGTCCCCTTCTCCCGCCCGGCGGACGAACCCGCAGCCCGAAAACAGACCCTCTCTCCCCTGTTGCAAGTGAAACCGCACCGGACAGAAGAATCGTCTTCTGTCCGGTGCGGTTTTTGCCCTTCAACGCTCCGCCGCCGTCACAGCAGCAGCAGGGTCTCGCTCAGCCGTTTTCCGGCGGAGCCCCCAAAGTCCTCCGCCCGGCGGATGCGGAGAAAGGAGGAGCCGTAGATCATCCGCTCGTTTTCCAGCTCGTTGTCCTCCCCCAAAAAGATGCCGATGACATATACGCCCTCCCGGCGCAGCTTCCGGACCTGGGCGCAGGTGTCCCGGATAGCCGTCTCCCCCACATACTTCTCCGGGGCGTCCGGCCGGGCTCTCCCGCTCACCATGTCGTTGGGCAGCCCGTCGCTGAAGATAATGGCGATCCGGTGCTCCTCCCGGCGCTTCAGCAGGTCCAGCCCGGCGGCGGCCAGCGCCAGCCCGTCCCGGTTGTTGGACGTGGCGCGATAGTCCAGGATTTTCCGGTCCGCCTCCGCCGGGTCGTCGTAATCCCGGAAGCGGCGCAGGATGGTGTAAGTTCCGTAGGTGCAGTAGCTCATCACCCGGTGGGGAATCTGAATCCGGCTCAGGGCGGCGCTGAACAGATAGCTCTGCAGGGCCACCATGGGCTGGCGGACCGCCTGGGAGCCGCTGGCATCGATCAGCAGGTCCACTACCACCGCCGACTGGTCCTGTGGGAAAATCTTGTGGAAGAGGCGCGGGTTTTCACAGCGTCCCACCTTCCAGAGGGCGCTGTTGACCAGAACGCCGTGGTCCGCGGGATAGATCTCCGGGTCGCTTTTCAGATTCAGCGCATTCCGAAAGGCCTGCTCAATGCTTCGGATGCCCTGCCGGGCGGCGTCCTCATGCTCTTCCAGCATGCGCAGGTTGGCGTCCCGGCACGCCCGCAGGGCGGCGGCCTGGTCGGTCTGCCCCTCATAGGCCTCCTCCGGGAGTCCGTCTGTAAAGAGCAGCCTGCGCTCCTCATGGACTCCTACGCAGACCGCGCCCTCAATCTCTTCCATGGCCCGCTCCGTCTGATAGCTGGGCCCGAAATTCTTGGCCAGATACTCAGGAATGGCCGCCAGCGCCTCCTCCGACAGCACCGACTCCTCCGCCAGCGCGCCGGCGTTCTCATACTTCAGCTCCGGGTCCGACTGCTCCTCCTCCGGCTTGCGGGGAGCCTCCCCCTCCGGAGCAGCATAGTTTCCCTCCCACAAGTCGTCCTCCGACAGCTCGTATACCGCCAGCTCATCTCGGCTGTGGTCCGGGGCGAAGTACCGGGTAAAGACCTTCTTGTACAGCAGCGCCGCCTGCTCCACCAGCGACCTGGCGTCCTCACAGCGGACGCAGTCCTCCATCAGCCGCCGAAACAGCTGCAGCATCTCGTCAAAGCCGACCAGATTCTGCAGAACCCTGCGGCTCTCCTCATTCATGGTTCCGGGAAACTGCTCTGTCAGCCACGCAATCTCCAGCCACCCCCGGGAGGAGTGGCGCAGGCGCAGGGGATCGCCCTCCAGCAGCTCCCGGGCGGCCTGCTCCGCCATGGCCGGGACGCCGGGGCGCTCCGCCGCCAGCCGCCGCCGCACGGCGTACTCCAGGCACAGATGGGCCGTGGGCAGCAGAACGTGCATGTCATAGGCCGCGTAGCGGTGCCGTCTGAGCCACAGATTCAGCTCCTCCAGCCCGTACAGCCGGTCCCCGCCGCCCAGAATCACGCCCTCATACGCCTCTATCATCCCGCCTGCCCGGCGGTACGGCTCGCTCATCCGGTGGATATACTCCGGGTACTCCCTTTTTCGGTGATCCCCGGAGACCGTCCAAAACAGGCTCTCCTCTCTGTCAATTCTCACGGCGCGCTCCTGTCAGACAAATCGTGTCATCACGACGTCCTGGACCAGCTGGAACTCATACTCGTCAAAGCACTTGTTGGTGATGCTGACGGCCACCGCGTCCTTCGGGGCCATCCCGTCCGTCATCAGGCGCAGGGCGGAGATCATGCCCCGCAGGTCCACCGAGTGGGTGGAGATCTCTCCATTGACCGCCTTCTCGTTCAGATCCATGAACAGCCCGATGCAGCCGCTGATGTTCTCCTCCGACGCCCCGGGGACGTCGGCGCGCAGTAGCTGATGCAGCTGCCCCTCTCCCAGTGTGGGCATGCGGATGACGGAGAAACGCGAGACCAGAGCCTCGTTCAGCTCCCGGGTGCCCGCATAGCCGTAGTTCATGGTGGCGATAAACCGGGTAGCCGGGTGCAGGGGGATGCACTCGTACCCCGGCACGTCGATCAGTCTGCGGTAATCCAGCACCGAGTGCATCACGGCTACGGCGTCGTTCTTCGCCATGTTGATCTCGTCCAGAACGCAGAAGCCCCCATAGCGGGCCGCCTGGGCCACCGGGCCGCTGCGCAGACGCACCTCTCCGTCCACAAAGGTGTCGGTCCCGATCAGGGTGCTGCTGTCGGTGTTGACGTGGAAGGAGACGGTATACACAGGCCTTTGAAACAGCCAGGCCAGATTATCCGCCAGAATATTCTTTCCCGTGGCCTTCCCGCCGCACAACAGCACATTTTCTCCCTGCAGCAGGGCGGAAACCGCCATATCCAGGATGTCCTCGCCGATAAATTCCACGGCGGGCCGGACAATGCGCCCCCGGACGGATTCCTCCACGCCGTACCGCTCCTGAAACTCCTTCAGGCGAATGGTCAACTCTTTTCTCATCGCGTCTCCTGTTCCCGCCTTTCCCCGGGTAATCTCCGGGCCGTGTATTACCGGCAGTATATCACAGCGGCGGGTTTTTGACAACTCTCCGGGCCGGGGAAATCCGGCGCTCCGCCCTCACTCCTCCCGCAGCCGCTCCACCACGGTGTGCCGGGCGGCGGATCGGTAGGTGAGCAGGGGAATTCCCAGACCCAGCAGGGCAAACACCGGGGCGACCGCCAGAAGGGGAGCCAGTGTGAAGCGGTAGGTGAAAAACCAGAACAGGCGCCCCATGGCGGAAAAGACCAGGGGGCCCAGCGCCGCCGCCAGCACCAGAGAAATTGCCACCGCCCCCAGGGTGTACAGCAGCCCCTCCAGCATCAGCATGCCCTTGAGCTGCCGCCCCGTCATGCCGATGGCCTGGAGCACCGCGAATTCCCGCCGCCGGGTGATAATGCCGGTGAAAACAGCGTTGAAGAAGTTCAGCACCCCCACCAGCCCTACAATCATACTCAGCGCCCCGCCCAGCAGGAGGAACATGGAGCGCATGCCCTCAAACTCGCCGGCGTAGAGGGCCTTGCTCTCATAGTCGAACTGGGGATTGACGTTTTCCGTGTAGTCCCGGAGGAAGGACTCCATGGCGGCGTCGGCCTCGTCGGCGGTGTCAAAGGCGTAGTACATGACGTCGGATGTGCCGCTGTCCTGAATGAAGGTCTGGTCGTTGAGAATGAACTCGTCCGCGCCGTAATAGCGGTAGCTGAAGGCGGAGGGCACCGTCACCAGGGCGGCCACCTCATATTCCACATCCCGGTACTGTACCGGCCGCGCCACATAGTTGGCGCCGGCGGGCACGTCCTCCACGCTGGAATAGGCGATGCCGGTGTCCGGGTCCACATACTCGGTTTCCTCCACATACCGGACGGTAACCTTGTCCCCCAGCCGGGCCCAGTGGGAGTCCGGATCCGCGCTGCCGTAGTCGTCCTCGCTGTACACGGCGGCCGCATACTTTCCGCCGTCCTCATAGAGCCTGGACAGGTCCCCCTCCAGCACCGTCAAATGGTCCAGGGCAAAGCCGCTCATGCCGGAGAGCTGAATCCGGTCGGCCAGAAGTCCCGCCTCGTTCCGGTCCGTCAGGCGGATCAGGTTGTCCATCTGTTCCGGGGTGTAAAAGCGCTCTTTGTTCTGCCGGAACCAGTCCTCGGTGACATACTCCAGCGCTCCGAACGTCTGGCCGTAGATCACGCCGCTGTCGGTGATGCCCTCCTGGGCGCCGATGTCGTCGATCACGGACTGGGGGACGGCCATGTCGGGGGTGAAGTCCAAGACGCTGTTCTGGAACTTCCCCGCGTCCGCCACGATGAAGTCGCTGGCGGTGAAGGCGGAGACATACTTGTCCATGTCAAAGCCGCCGGTGAAGTTCACCGTCACCGTCAGCAGCACCACCGCCAGAGACAGAGAGGCCATGGTGACGGCGGTCTTGCCCCGGCTGCGGCCCAGGTTGGCCCAGGCCATGGACAGCAGAGAGAATCGTCTGCCGCCCCTTCGGGCCCTGCGCGTCCCGCCGCTCCCCTCCGTATACCGCACCGCCTCCACAGGGGAGACTCTGGCGGCGATCCGCCCCGGCCTGCGGCAGGACAGGAGCACCGTGATCAGGGCGAACAGCGCCGAGCCGACGAAGATCACCGGACTGACGGAGGTCATGGGCACCACGCCGTCCAGCCGGGCCACAATCACCGGCGTCAGCCGCCCGCCGATGAGCCACCCCAGGACCAGTCCCAGGGGGATGCCCGCCAGGGACAGGGTCAGGGCCTGCTGGCGGATGATGCGCCGCAGCTGACGGGGGGTGGCGCCGATGGTCTTCAGCAGTCCGTAGAAGCGGATGTCGCTGGTGACGGAAATCTGGAACACATTGTAGATAATGAGATACCCGGTGAGCAGGATGAGAAGAAGCATCCCCACAATCACTGCCGCCGTGGCCGGGTCCATGCTGTCGGACATCCGGGCGCCGGTATAGCCCCAGTTGATCCCGATGTCGATGTAGTCGTCCCCGGCGGTCCGGTTCTGATAGCCGTGGCTCTCCAGAATCTGGTCCAGATCCCGCTCGATGTGCCGGGCGCCGCTTTTCAGCATCACATCCAGATTCCATCTGCCGGTCATGCCGTCGGCGGGGGCGTTGGGGTCCACCCCCGTCTCGTCCAGGATGGCGTCCACCCGGCTCTCCGGGATCAGGATATGGCTGGCCGCGATGGCCTCGTCCCGCTCCCACCAGCCGCTCAGGGTAAAGGTCTGGGTGGTGGTATGGCCGTCCACGTCAAAGGTGACGGTGAAGTTTGCCCCGATCTCCGGCTCGACGCCCAGCAGCTTCAGCACCTGGGTGTCGGTGGCGGCCTCGTCGGTGCCCTCCCGGGGCAGGGAGCCCTCGACAGGGTCACAGAAGGCCCAGTGGGCGTAGTTGGCGTCGGCGTAGCTCACCTCCACATGGGACTTGTGGAAGGGCACCTCTGTGGGCGCGCCGATGAAGCGCCGCAGGCCCCACTGGTCGATGAGGGGGTCGTCCCGCAGCTCCTCAAACTGCTCCTGGGTCAGATACTTGAACCCGCCGTGGGAGAAGCCGCCCACCTGGCGGAAGTTGGACTGCTGCACGCCGTCGTTGATGGACATGGCGATGGTGAACAGGGAGGTGAACAGCACCGCGGTCAACGCGATGGCCAGCACCGCCACCGCGTTCCGGGCCCGGTTGGCCCGGAGGCTGCGCATTGCCAGGCGGCGCACACATCTGCGGTTGGAAACTTTCATTTCGCCGCCCTCCTCACCGCGCCGCGATCCGGCCGTCCTCAATGCGGACGATCCGGTCGGAGAGCTGGGCGATCTCCTCGTTGTGGGTGATCATCACCATGGTCTGGGCAAAGCGCCGTCCGGTGACCTTCATCAGGGAGAGGACGTCCTGGCTGGTTTTGGAGTCCAGGTTGCCCGTGGGCTCGTCGGCCAGGAGGATGGCGGGCTTGGTGGCCAGGGCCCGGGCAATGGCCACCCGCTGCTGCTGGCCGCCGGAGAGCTGATTGGGGAGATTTTGGAGCTTCTGCTCCAGCCCCAGGGCCTCAATCACCTGCCCCACATAGTCCTCGTCCACCTTCCCGCCGTCCAGCTGGATGGGGAGGACAATATTCTCATAGACGCTGAGCACCGGCACCAGATTATAGGCCTGGAATACAAAGCCGATCTTCCTGCGGCGGAAGATGGTCAGCTCCTCGTCCTTCAGGGCGAAGAGCTCCCTGCCGTCCACCGTCACCGTGCCGCCGGTGGGCCGGTCCAGTCCTCCCAGCATGTGGAGCAGGGTGGACTTGCCCGAGCCCGAGGTGCCCACAATGGCCACGAACTCCCCACTCTCCACCGACAGGTCCACCCCGTCCAGGGCCTTCACCTGGGTGTCGCCGGAGCCGTAATATTTGCGCAAATCCTTCGTCTGCAAAATGGTCATCGCGATTGTCTCCTTTGCTGAAAATGGGGATCGTATCCCTACGATCCCCATCCTATCAGCATAATCTTTCCACAATCTTTCTGAATTCTAACAGCTTTGAAAGAATTCGAAGGGGGGAATGAGAAGCTTTGGCGTCCGGCTGCGCCGGACGCATTGAATTTGCCGTCTCCGGCGGCACCTTAACTCCTAATTCCTAACTCCTAATTCCCAATTGAACTCAGCCCTCTTCCCTGGGCAGATACAGGGAAAACCGGCTTCCCGCCCCGGGGCGGCTGAAGACTTTGACATAGCCCCCCTCCCGGCGGAGGATTTCCCGGGTCAGGTAGAGGCCGATGCCCAGCCCCTCCCGCTCCCGCACCTCTTCTCCCCGGTAGAAGCGGCCGAAGATCGCCCCCTGCTCCTTTTCCGGAATGCCCGGCCCGTTGTCCTCCACATGGACGGCGCAGAACAGCTCGAAGCTCTCCGCCCAGACCCGCACCGTTCCCCCGGCGGGGGTATATTTCAGGGCGTTGTCCACCACGTTCAGCAGGGCCTCCTCCGTCCACTTCCGGTCATAGCAGGCCGCCGCGCCGGCGGGCTCCACGGTCAGCTGAATCTCCGCCGCCCGGGCCGCCGGGGCGCACTGGAGGGAAATCTCCTCCAGCAGAGCCTGGAGGGGCTGGACCTTCGGGGTCAGCGCCAGGGCGCCGGTCTCCAGCCGGGAGGCCTTCACCAGCGTCTGAATCAGGGCGGCGAGCTTCTCGCTCTGCTGCCGCAGCAGCCGGGCCTGCTCCCGCTGGGCGGGGGACAGCTCCCCCTCCGCCAGAAGGGAGGCGTACAGCAGAATATTGGCCACCGGCGTCTTGGTCTGGTGGGACAGGTCGGAGATCAGCGTCTGAATGGCGGAGCGCTCCTCCTCCACCGCCTGCCGGGTCAGGGCGGAGCCGTTGAGAAACCGGGCCATTCTGGCCTCCAGAGCGGACAGAGCGGACTCGTCAAAGCGCCCCTCCTGAAAGCTGCCGTCCACCGCCGCCGTGAGCATCTCGTCCAGCCGCCGGAGGGTGCGCCGGCTTCGATCCCACTGGATCAGGCCGAAGGCCAGTCCCAGCGCGCCGACTCCCAGCGCGGCCCAGGCCAGGATAGTCATGTGCCCGCCTCCCAGGTATAGCCCAGCCCGTAGACGGTGCGGATGGGGGCGTCTTCCAGCTTGGCGCGCAGGCGGCGCACCGCCACCGACAGGGCGTTCTCGTCCACAAAGTCCCCTCCGTCCCACACCCGCTCCAGCAGCAGCTCCCGCCGGAGCACCTGTCCCCGGTTGTCCACCAGCAGCTTCAGCAGCCGCTGCTCGGTTTTGGACAGCTCCACGCCCCGCCCCGCCCGGGTAAAGGCCATGCTCCCAAAGTCAAAGCGGAAGGGGGGCAGCTCCACCACCAGGCTCTGTCCATCCCCTTCCCGCCGCAGCTGGCTGTTCACCCGGGCCCGCAGCACCGCCAGGGAGAAGGGCTTGGTCACATAGTCGTCCGCCCCCAGCTCCAGTCCGGCGACCACGTCGGTCTCCAGGTCGTTGGCGGTGAGCAGGATGACCGGCGTCCGATCCCCCGCCCGCCGCAGCCGCCTCAGCAGCTCCAGCCCGCTGCCGTCGGGCAGGCCCACGTCCAGAATCAGCAGGTCGAACCACCCCTCCTCCAGCCGCTTCTCCCCCTGCCGCAGGCTGCCGGCCTGCTCCACCCGGCGCTCCGGCCCCTCCAGGGCCATGGCCACGCCCCGCCGCAGCGCCTCGTCGTCCTCCAGCAGAAAAATCCGTTTCATGTCCTCGCTCCTCCTGCTCCCGGGGCGGTTACCGCCGCTTTCGGCCGGCGGCCCCGGGGATGCCCAGCTCCTCCCGGTATTTGGCCACGGTGCGGCGGGAGACCGGACAGCCCAGCTCCTCCATGGCCAGGCACAGCTTCTGGTCGGACAGGGGGTGCTCCTTGTCCTCCTGATCCACCATCCGGCGCAGCAGGGCTCGGGCGCCCCTGCCTCCCACTGTGCCGCCCTCCCCCTGGGCCGCGGCGCGCCGGGAGAAGAAATAGTTCAGCGGGTACACTCCGCGGCTACACTGGAGATATTTTTCCCGCACCGCCCGGCTGACTGTGGACTCGTGGAGCTCCAGCGCCTGCGCCACATCGGCCAGCCGCAGGGGGACAAGCCCCTGAGGCCCCTCCCGGAAAAAGGCCTCCTGCCGCTCCACAATGGCGCGGGCGCACCGCAGCAGGGTCTCGCCCCGCTGCTCCAGCGCCCGCAGCACTCCGTCGGCCTGGCGCATCTTCTCCCCCAGATACTCCCGGACCTCTCCGTCCTCCGTCTCCCGCAGCAGGTTCCGGTAATAGCCGCTGATCCGGAAGGTGGGCCGCTCCCGCCCTCTCAAACGGACGGTCAGGGCGCCGTCCGCCTCCTCCACAAACACGTCGGGCAGGATGTACTGGACCTGCTCCGGCTGCTCAAAGGGGGCGCCCGGCCGGGGCTCCAGCTCCCGGATCAGCTGTTCCGCCCGGACCGCCTCTTCCACCGATATGTTCAGTCTGGCGGCAATGGCCCGATACTGCTTTCTGGCCAGAGCCTCCAGATGGTGCCGGACAATCTCCAGCGCGGGTCCCGTCTCATGGATGCGGCGCAGCTGCAGCTCCAGACACTGGGACAGGGTTTCCGCCCCCACCCCCGCCGGCTCCAGCGACCGCAGGATGGTCAGCCAGCGCTCCAGATCCCGCTTCGGCCGCCCCAGGTTGCGGGCCAGCTCCTCCAGCGGCGTGCGCAGATACCCGTCCCCGTCCAGACAGGCGGCCAGATAGCGCACCCCCTGGGCGTCGTCCTCGTCCAGATCTTTCTGGTACAGCTGCCGGGACAAAAACCGGAACAGCGTCTCCTCCAGCCCCCCGGAGGTGCCCGCCCGGGCCAGGGGGTCCAGCTCCTCCTTGTCCACATGCTGATAATAGCGGTTCTGCTGGTCGTTGTCCTCCAGCCAGCTCAGCCGGTCAAACAGCTCGTCCTCCCGGGCGCTGTCCCCCTCCTGCCGGCCCGTCTCCAGCTCCACCACCGGATTTTCCTGGGTCAGCTCCTGCAGATACTCCTCCAGCTCCTGGGCGCTCATCTGGAGCAGCTCCAGGCTCTGAATCTGCTGCTGGTTCAGTTGCTGCTGCTGGCTCTGACTTTGGATCAGCTCCATTTCCCACACCTCTTTCCGCGTCTCCGCACCCATCCGTCCCCAGCTTCTCCGCCCGCGCTCTCCGCGCCGGGCTGTCGCGTCCATGCTATCACAGAATCCCGGCTTTTACAAGCCTCGCCCCGCCGGGGCAGGCAAAAGCGCGCCGGGCGGGACCTTGCGTCCTGCCCGGCGCGCGCACGCTCCGGAAACCGCCTGTCAGGCGGGTTTTTCCCGGGAAATCGGGGGGCTCAGACCGGCCCCATCAGCTCCAGCCTGGGATCGGCCTTCACCACATCCAGCAGGTCTTCGGACACCTGGATCTCCCCCAGATGCAGGGTGTCCCGGATCTTCACGATCTTCAGCCTGCTCAGGTCGTTGCCCCGCAGGACCTTGATCGCCACCCGGACGGCCTCGGCCTCGTCCTCCGCCACCAGGGGGATCTTGCAGTCGTCCAGACAGCCCAGGGCAATGTCGTTGGCGTACATGGCCTCCAGGTCCAGCTGTTCAAAGACTTTCCGGGTGGTGATGTCGAAGATTCCGATGCCCACGGCGTTCCCGTGGGTGGCCTCGCTCAGACCCAGCAGCACCATGCGGTTGATCCTGGGCACCGGAAGCACAAACTCGTGGAGCAGCAGGCTCTTGCCCAGAATGTTGGGGTCGAAGCCGTTGCCCGAGATGTCCTTGCCGATCTGCTCCACCACCAGCACGTCGATGTCCGGGATCATCAGCAGCGGCATATTCTTCCGGCACAGCTCCAGCAGCTGCGCCTCCCGCTCCAGCATCCGCTCGCCGGGAACGGCCTCCACCAGGAGGGTCTGGTCATAGGCGTTCTCCATGATCGCCACTCCAAAGCCCACATTGGCCCGGGAGAGGATCAGGCGGGTCGCCTCTTTCAGGGTGTCGCCGAAATAGCTGAAGTCGGCCTGGTGAACGGCGGTGCAGCCCCGGTGGTGCCCCAGGCCGATGACCAGCATCTTGCACATGCCGCTCTGGATATTGTCCACAAAGTCGGTGTGCAGCTTGACCCGGTTGATGGGGATGACCAGGTCGGCCTCCTCCAGGCACATCTTGTCAAAATAGACCTGGATGCCCCGGCTGGTCTCCCCCAGCAGGACCACATCGTTGCTGGCCAGGACGGGCACGCCCATCGCCTCCTGGGTGATTCCATAGGTGTGGAGGACCTGGAGCTGTCCCTCCACCGTCCCGCCCCCATGGCTGCCCATGGCGCCCATGATAAAGGGCTCGGCTCCCAGCTTTTTCAGCTCCTCCACCACGCACCGGACAATGACGGACAGGTTGCGGATCCCGCGGCTGCCCACGCCCAGGGCCACCCGCATTCCGGGTTTGACCCGGCTGCGGATCTCCTCCCGGGCAAACTGGGCGCGGACCGTCCCCTCCACATCCTCCAGGTGGTCGGTTGGGAAATTCTGCCGCACGCGGTACATCCGGGGCAGTTCCCGCCGGGCGTCTTCTTCTAACAATAACGGCATAGCAATTCTCCTTTAACGCGGAATGCGCAGCGGATCAGGCGCCTCCCTTGACCAGGCTCAGCACGCCCATGGTCAGCGGCTCGCAGAACGTGACCAGCATCAGCACCACCAGCAGGGCCAGGATAAAGCGCAGGGTGGGCTTGATCATCCGGCTCATGGGCTCCTTGGAAATGGCGGAGGCCACAAACAGGTCGATGCCGTAGGGCGGAGTCACGAAGCCGATGGCCAGGTTCATGGTCAGCATGATGCCGAAGGTCACCGGGGACATGCCGAACTCCTCCACGATGGGCAGCAGGATGGGAGACAGGATGATGGTGGCGGGAATGTTGTCGATCAGGCAGCCCACGCCCAGCAGCAGCAGATTGATCAGCAGCAGAATGACGATCTTGTTGTCGCTGAGGCTCAGAATGGCGGCCGCGATTCGGTCGGGGATCCGGTTCATGGTGAGGTAGGCGGCAAAAGCCATGGAGAAGCCCACCATGAAGGTGGTCATACCGTTGACGTTGATGCTGTCGTACAGGGACTGATAGACATCCTTCAGCCGGAACTCATGGTACACGAACACGCTGACAATCACACAGTAGACCACGGCCACCACCGCGGACTCGGTGGGCGTAAAAATGCCGCTGTAAATACCGCCCAGGATGATAACAGGGGTCAGCAGGGCCCAGAACGCATCCTTGAAGGAGACCCAGACATCCCGGAGGCTGGGCATTTTGCTGGCCTTCTGATAACCCTCTTTCTTGGAGACGATGACACACACCACCATCAGGGCAATGCCCATCAGGATACCGGGCAGCACGCCGGCAATGAACAGATCGCTGATGGACTCGCCCACCACCACCGCGTAAATGACGAAGGGGATGCTGGGGGGGATAATCACGCCGATGGTGCCGGCGGCGCCGGCCAGCGAGGCGCTGAAGGCCTTGTCATAGCCGCGCTTGGTCATCTCAGGGATCATAAAGCCGCCGATGGCCGAAGTGGTCGCCACCGCGGAGCCGGAAATGGCAGCAAAGATCATACAAGCCAGGGTCGTCACAATGCCCAGGCCGCCGGTGATCCAGCCCAACAGCGTGTCACAGAAGTTGACGATCCGCCTTGCCACGCCGCCGCTGCTCATCAGGTTGCCGGCCAGCATGAAGAACGGAATGGCCATCAGGGGGAAGGAGTCCACGCCGGTGATGGCGTTCTGGGTGATCAGCACCAGGGGGGTGTTGGAGAAGAACACCAGGGTGACCAGGGTGGCCATGCCGATGGCGTAGCCGATGGGCACGGTGAGCACCACCAGCAGAATAAACGTTCCAAACAGTACGGCAATATCCATTACGCGTTGCCCTCCTTGCCTTCCGCGGGCTTGGCCGCATCATCCAGCGGCTCCTTACCCGTCAGTTTCCGAATGTCGCCCACCATGTGGCCGATGACCCGCAGTGCCACAATCAGCTGGCTGAAGGGCAGGGACAGATACACGATCCACATGGGAAGCCGAAGGGCCACGGAGAGATTGCCCCGGGTCATCATGGAGGCAACCAGCTGCCACCCATAAATCACCAGGAACACGCAGAATACCAGCATCAGAATATTGGAAAACAGGTCCAGCCCCACCTTGGCCTTGCCGTGGAGGGCGTTGGACAGCATATCCATCCGGATGTGTTCCTTCTGCTTCATGGAGACGCTGGTGCCCAGCCAGATCAGCCAGATGAAGATATAGCGGGCCAGCTCCTCGCTCCAGGTGATGGAGTTGTTGAGCACATACCGAAAGACAACCTGAACAAAGATCAGCAGGGTGGAAAACGCCAGGGCGACAACCATGACATGGGATTCAATCGTGTTATAAATATCCACTATTTTTTTCATATGACAACTCCTAATGTACTCCAATCTCCTCGGGAGGGATGGAAAAGGGAGGGCGTCCAACTGCGATCGGGACGCCCTCCCTGGCAAACGGATCCGTAATCGGGGCCGCGGGAATGCGGCTCCGGGCAGTCCGCCAGCGGGAATTCAGCGGCATGTCAGCAGGGGGGCTGGCGCCGCGTACCGTCCTAGTCGTTCGATGTCGCGGTACCGTTCGGACCTGACCGGCAGGCCTGAGTGCCGCTGCGTGGCGCCGGGATTCAGTTCTGGTACTGGGCGAGCGCGTCCATGACGTCCTGACCGAAGTCTTCCGCGGCGGTGTCATACATGGGGGCGACCGCCTCAGAGAAGGTAGCGCGCTGCTCGTCGGTCAGATAGGTGACCTCCATGCCCTCATCGGCCAGCCGCTGGATGTATTCATCGTTCTCGGTGACCTCCAGATTTCTCTGATAGTCCACCAGATAGTCCTGCACGCCCTGGTCCACAATGGCCTTGGCCTGCTCGTCCAGACCATTGTAGAAGTCGGTGTTGATGATGATGGTGCACAGGTCATAGATGTGCTCGGTGGTGCTCAGATACTTCTGGACCTCCTGGAACTTGGACTCATAGATCAGGGAGGCGGGGTTCTCCTCGCCGTCGACAGTGCCCTGCTGCAGGGCGGTGAACAGCTCCGAGAAGCTCATGGGGGTAGCGTTGGCGCCCATCAGATCAAACATGGTCACGAACATCTCGTTGGACATGCAGCGCATCTTCAGGCCGGCCAGATCCTCCACCGTATTGAGGGGGCGCACGTCATTGGTCATGTTGCGGATGCCGTTGAAGTTATAGCCCAGGTTGGTCAGACCCACATTGGCGTCCGCCAGCTTCTGGGTCAGCAGCTGGCCCAGCTCGCCGTCCACGGCCTCGAAGGTGTTCTCGGGGCTGGTGAACAGATAGGGCATGGCCAGAATGCCGAAGGCGGGCACATAGGTGTTCATGACGCTGGCGGAGGGAACCACCATGGTCAGCGTGCCCATGGCCACCGACTCCAGCATGGCCTCATCGCCGCCCAGCACGCTGTTGGGGAAGAGCTCCACCTGGATGGCGCCGCCGGACTGCTCTTCCACAAACTTCTCAAACTCCAGGCAGGAGCGGTGCAGGGAGTGGTTCTCCGAGCAGATGTGGCCCAGCGAGATGGTATACTCTCCGCCGGTATAGCTGCCGTCTCCCGCTCCGGAGGAGGAGGGGGTGGAGGTGCCGGCACTTCCGGGGTTGGAGCCGCTCGCGGAGGGATTGCTCTGGTTTCCGCAGGAAACCAGAGCTACGGCCATGGCCGTAGCCAAGATGACGCTCAAGAGTTTCTTCATTTCATTTTCTCCTTTCAAATATTGGTTTCATTAACTCCGGACCTCGAAATTACAGAATCGTAATGACTCCCGCATCCGCGTCCAGAGATAACTTCATCCCCGTCTGCACCTCCTGGAAGAATTCCGGATCCACCCGGTGCACCATGGGCAGCTCCATGGCGGCCGCCGCAGCCACCAGAACGGTGTCCGCCTCCTGCACCACAATGGCGGCGGGGGCGTTGTCCCGCTTCATCAGCTTGTACAGTCCGTCCAGCTGGACCACCGAGCTGCCCTTGCCGGAGGGCATGATCAGAATCTTGCCCACCACGCACTTGCCTAGGGCGTCGTGATTGCGCTCCTTGACAATGCCGGTCTCGGGCTCCACCAGATAGAAGCAGATCGCATCCTTGGAAACCAGGGCCTCGGCGCAGTCCACCTTGCCCTTGGTGATCTGGCTGCAGGTAAATGTCTTGCTCATTTCAGCACCTCCCCGATGATCGCGGCCTCCACGGCCTCCTCGATGGGCCGGATAATAAACTCGATGTCCCGGATCTCATTATAATAGGCGCACTTGGGAGAATCGGTCACGCCGACCCCGTGATAATAGGGCTGCCAGCAGGGAGGCACATCGATGCAGGTGTCGGATACGATATGTCCGCCCGCCCGCTGAATAATGGCGTTATAGCCCATCCGCACCGCCAGCTCCTTGGTCAGGGAGCTGACCAGCAGCCACACGGGAACCTTGAACTTTCTCCCCTCGCAGACCCGGGCAATGGTGGCCACCTGATTAATGGTGATGTGGGGGCAGCCGAACATGGCAAAGTCGATCTTCTTGGGCTCCCGGCACAGGCGCTGCCGGGTGTCGGCCAGATCCTGCTCGGTAATGGTGATGACTTCCTTGATCTTCTTGTTGCCCACCGCGGCCTCAAAGGTGGGGGCCTCGGGGGTGATTCCCTCAATGTGATACATGGACACGCAGCCGGAGGTGTTCAGCTGGGCGCCGAAATTCATGAATCCCTCGGGCGTGGGCCGCTTCTTGATGCCCCGGAAGATGGGGATCTCCAGTCCCTTGTACTTCTCCGGGTAGCACCAGCCCAGGATCTGATAGTCGAAATCGCTCTCGATCTTCGCCTGGACATCCACCTCGATCTCCGCTTTGCGGTTTTCATCCAGCAGCAGGCCATAGCGGGGCACCATTCCGGTGACGGCGGCGCACAGCGCGCTGTTGGAGCCCTCCCGGTTGGTCCGGGCCCCGATCACCGAGTTGACATAGGGGGTGGCGCTGGACTCGGAGAAAGCGATCACCTCGCCGTAGGCGGGGACGTTCTGCTGCAGGTAGGGGGTACAGTTGAAGGTGAGCTGGGCGCCCAGCTTCCGATAGGCCTCGTTGGTGGCCGAGACGATGTTGACACCCTCTTCGGGGATTTCAAACAGGTGATCATTCAGGTACTTGAGGTTGATGCTGGGGTTGACCGTGGGGGGGATCTTGCATTTCGCGCCCTTGGACAGCAGCTTCTCGGCAAACCACAGGTCCGCGTCCTGGGCGCTCAGGGCTACATGCGTCCGGGTAATGGGAACAAAGCAGTCCGCGTCAAAGGCGTTGCCGATGGCAACCTGGATCCCCAGGGCGTAGGCCATTCCCTCGCCGTATTTCCCATCCAGAATATCCTGTTCATAACCTGTCAATTTCATGTTACGTACGACACCTCGATTCAAAGATTCAAAACTCCATCCATGTACTTGTATACTTGTTTATACTTGTCGCTGATCGCCGATTCAAACAAAACACCGAACTTTTCATACAGTGAAACCTCAATCGCAGCGTTCACTTGTATACTACCTAGGGTTCATTATAATGCCCGAAAAAGCTTTTGTCAATTAGCAGTTTATTTATATAAAATGTATAAATTGAAAAATGCGAGATAAAAATGATATTTTTTCATATATTTTCTTTTTTTCGTAATTTTTTCAACCCACCGAAAGAAATTAAATTTCTTCCTCTATTTTCTGAAGAAAAGAAATTCAGCTTTTTCCACAAGCCTCTTTCCGGGACAATCCAATTTTATGCGCTCTCTTCCTTGTTTTTTTCAGTTCCCTGTGATAAAATGTATTATTACACTCCATTATAAAAACGTACCAGATCAGCTCAGCGCCAGAGACCGGCCGTTCCCTCTCCCGCCCTGAGCCGCGCCCAGGGGAAATCACCTATGATTTGGGGAAAGGAACCGGATATGTTGGAAGGAAAGAAGAAGCGAGCCAGAACTGATACCCTGATGTACACCGCATACCAGACCATTAAAGAGGCTATCTGCACCGGTGAAATCCGCTCCGGAGACCTGCTGAGCGAGTCTCAGATCGCCGCCGGCATGGGAATCAGCCGCACCCCCCTGCGGGAGGCCTTGGCCGCCCTGGAAAACGAGGGGCTGGTGGAGATCAGGCGGGGCGTGGGAGCCAAGGTGAAGCCTCTTTCCCAGCGGGATGTGATCTATGTCTATGAGCTCCGGCGGGTGCTGGAGCCGCTCGCGGCCCAAACCGCCGTTCTCCATCTGACCAAAAAGGATCTTCAGGAATTTCGGGCCAGTTTTCAGGGCCTGATCCAATACCAGGACGCCCCGCTGCAGGTCCAGATTACAAAGTATGCGGAAGTGGACTGGCATTTTCATATGGCGATCGTGGAAAAATCGGAAAACCCCTATCTTCCCAAAATGATGAACCTGATTCTCCCCACGATCCGGCGCCTCCAGGTGATCTCCTACCGCCCGGAAAACTACAGTCTGGAGGAGACCGTTGCCCAGCATATGGAGCTGATCGACGCCCTGGAGAGCGGGGATATTGCAATCGTATGCCAGCAGATCCGGGACCATCTGACCTGGTCCATGAACGGCTTCCTCAATCCCACCACCGAGTGGTGAACCTCCGCCAGTCCCCTTCTGTCACGCAGTCTGAACGGCCGTGCACGCGGCTTTTCAGGCTGCGTCTTTTTTCGGGCGCGGCTCCTTCGGCCTCCCGCTGTTGTATACTGGCTCGGAACGGGGGGTGGGAGGAATCTCTTGCGGCGTCCTATCTTACCTGCCCGGCCCCTTTTCTCCTTCTTTCAGCCCATATTTGGGAATAATCCGCACAATCCGCCGTTTTTTCGGGGCTTCCACCCGTTTCTCCCCTTCTCCGTTTTCTACAATTTGCATAAGAAAGAACAGGAATTGAAAATAAAATTTGTCCGGATGATTGACAAGGCGCTGGGGGAGGTCTATAATAAAGCTACCGAACTTGTATACAAGCGAAACGCAAAAAAGACAAAAGCGCCTTCTCCCTGGGGAGTCAGACGCCTTTGTCTTGCCTGCATTATAAATCCCAGCGGCCGGAACTGTCAAGTCCCAAGCGAACAAATTTTGCTGACTAAGGGAGGAACCGCACTATGAAGCTTACTGACGAACAACAGGCCATGATGGATGGCAAGTACGGAGAGGGCGCCGCCTATGCCATGAAAATCCAGTTTGCCCTGGGGGAGGCCTTTGACGCTCCCCGCATGGTTCCCATCACCCGGGCTCACATCGCCCTGAGCAATCAGGCCGGCGACCTCTGGTTCGCCGAGAAGATGTACAAGGCGGGGGCCCGCTGCCGGGTGGCCCCCACAGTCAACCCCGGCTTCTGTCTGGGCCATTTCACCGGCGACTGCGCCCACCCCGTCAGCGAGGAGGACGCCGACCACATGCGCCGCACCGACGCCGCTTATCGGGGGCTTGGCGCGATACTGTCCTACAACTGCACGCCCTATATCGCCACCAACGTCCCCAACTTCGGTGAGGTGATCGCCTTCTCCGAGTCCAGCGCCACTCCCTATGCCAACGCCGTCTGGGGCGCCCGGACCAACCGGGAGAGCGCCAACAGCGCGCTGTGCGCCGCCGTCACCGGCTGCGTCCCCGAGTACGGCCTGCTGCTGGACGAGAACCGGAAGGGCGATATTCTGGTTCATGTGGAAGCCAACATGAAGTCCGACTACGAGTATCATCTGCTGGGCATGATTGGCGACAAGATCGGCGAAGGTATTCCGGTGTTCACCGGCCTGCCCAAGTATATCAGCTCCGAGGCCCTGCGCAATCTGGGGGCTCAGCTGAACACCTCCGGCGCCTACGGCATGTACCACATCGTGGGCTTCACCCCCGAGGCCCCCACGCTGGAGGCGGCTCTGGGCGGCAAGAAGCCCAAGCACGAGGTGGTCATCACCGACAAGGACCTGAAGGACTTTGAGGAGAAGTTCAGCGACGCCTCCCACGACGGCAAGGTGGACTTCGCCATGTTCGGCTGCCCCCACTTCACGCTGAAGGAGGCCATGTACATCGCCCGCAAGATCGAGGGCAAGAAGCTGGCCATCCCCATGTACATCCTCACCTCCAGCGACTGGGCGGAGATGGCCCATCGCATGGGTGTGTATGACGTGCTCGCCGCCGCCGGCGCCGAGCTGATCCCCGACTCCTGCCCCGACCAGCCCTGCTGGCACTATCTGAAGGGCAAGGTGGGCATCACCGAATCTCCCAAGTGCGCCTATTATCCCCGCCGCAGAGGCATCAACTTTATGATCCGCGACCTGGACACCTGCATCGAGGCCGCCCTGACTGGAGAGGTGAAATAAGATGTCGAAGAAGTTTTCCTGCCACAAGATCGCCGAGGGCAAGGCCAAGGCGGAGGCCATCATCACCCACGACCGCATCATGTTCTATCAGGTCCGCCCGGAGGACGGCGTGATGGAGGAGAAAAACCACGAGCTGGAGGGCCGCTCCATCGCCCAGAAGGTGCTGCTGTTCCCCGGCGGAAAGGGCAGCTCGGTGGTGCAGCAGGACGGGCTGTATCATCTGGACCGCTTCCACAACATGCCCGCCGCCCTGATTATCCAGGACCCCGACCCGGTGCTGGTGGCCGGCGCCATTATCATGGAGCTCCCCATGGTGGACAAAGTGGAGCCCGCCTTCTATGAGATGGTCAAGGACGGCGATATGGTGGAGGTCAACGCCGACGAGGGATATGTGGAGATTCTGGACTGAACTCTCCGCCTCCCCCGCGGTCCCCTTTTCTGACACAAACGGGAATCAGCCCCAGCCGGGGCTGATTCCCGTTCTTTATGCGTCCCTGCGGGAACCGCGCGCCGCCCTCATATTTAAGAAAATTCTAAGAAAATTGATGGGAATTCTTAAGATGTCCCTCTTGCGCTTCTAACCGATGCCAAGATATAATGCAACAAACCCGCGGGCAGGAAGCCTTCGTTCCCGCCCGCCATCCCAACAAAGGAGAACCGTTCTGATATGAATCTCACGGTCACCGTCAACCACAAGCAGCTGCTGGATGTGCTCCTGAACGTGGGGCTGATCCGGTCGGTCTTTATCTGGGGGGCGCCCGGCATCGGGAAGTCCGCCATCGTGCAGGAATTCGCGGACAGCCTGGGGCTGGAGTGCGTCTCCCTGCTGGGCAGCCAGCTGGCTCCGGAGGACATTATCGGCGTCCCCCAGATTCGGGACGGCTTCAGCCAGTTCTGCCCGCCCCGGACCATCGCCCGGTCCCAGCCCTATGTGCTCTTTCTGGACGAGCTGAACGCCTGCACCTCCGAGGTGCAGAAGGCCTTTTACTCCCTGATCCATGAGCGGCGCATTGGAGAATACCATCTGCCCGAGGGCTCCATCGTGGTGGGGGCGGGCAACCGGGCCCAGGACAACGCCATCACCCGCCCCATGTCCTCCGCTCTGATCAACCGGATGTTTCATGTGGAGCTCACCGCCAGCCCCCGGCTGTGGCTGGAGTGGGCGGCCCAGAACAACATCCACCCCTTCGTCTATGACTACATCTCCAGCCGCCCGGACCACCTGTGGTCCAAGCCGCCCAAGAGCGAGGAACCTTTCTCCACCCCCCGCTCCTGGCATATGCTCAGCGACGCCATCCAGAGCTACGGCCCCGACATCGGCGAGGACAGTCTGCGGGTGCTGGCCGCCGGCAGTCTCAGCCCTCAGCACGCCACCCAGTTTCTGGCCTATATCCGACAGGTGCGCAGCCAGTATGCTCTGGACAAGATTCTGTCCGGAGAGCAGCCCTGGCCCAGTCGGCCGGAGGAGCGGGACGTGCTCTATTTCCTGGCCCAGTCCCTTCGGGCCCGGCTGGTCAAGGAACTGCCCCCGGAGCGAAGCAAGCTCAGCGGCGACAGCCGCACTCTGGTCCTCCAGGCCAAAGACCGCCTCACCGAGCTGGCCGACCTCAGTCTGGAGATCGCCCGGATGGCGGTGACTCCGGAGGACGGCAGAGAACTGCCCGACTGGTTTGTGGTGGAGCTGTTCCGGGACCTGCCCCGCCTGGCCGACAAGCGAAACGGATGAGCGGGAAGAAGCGGCAGGCGGTCAACCCGGCCCTGGAGGCCTTTCAGGCCGGGTGCGGACTGGTGATGCAGAATCCGGTTCTGGGACCGCTGATCAAGGAGGCCTCCGTTCATTTTGACGACAGCTATCCCATGGCCCGCACCGACTGGGCCTGGATCACCTCCGACGGAGATCTCTACGCCAACAGCCACCGCCGGGCCTCCCCGCAGGAGTGGGCCTATGTAGTCGCCCACTGTCTGCTCCACCTGGCCCTGGGACACATTCAGGAGGACCGGGACGGGGATCCGGTGTGGAACGCCGCCTGCGACTGCGTGGCCGCGCGCTATCTGTCCGACCTGCGCATCGGCACGCCGCCGGAGGAGCTTATGGGGCCGCTCCCTCCCCACGCGCGGGAGGAGGAGGCCCTCTACCACTGGCTGCTGGAGCACGGAGACCGCGCCGATTTTCACTTCTCCACCATGAGCGGCGGCCGGCCGGATATGGTATGGCGCCCGGGCGGCTCCAGCTGGTGGAGCCCTCCCACGGACTGGCGGCAGCTCTTTGCGGAGAGCCTCCGGAATGCCCTCCGCGCCGCTGTGGACTATGCCGGCGGACTTCGGGAGGTCCGGGAGGCAGGGCCCATCCAGCGGGCTCAGGAGTGGTTTCTGTCCAGCTATCCCCTGCTGGGCGGCGTGGCCTCCGGCTTCCGTCTGGTGGATGACCCGCTGGCGGTCCAGCGGATGAATATCCCGGTGGCCGCCATCTCCATCCAGATGCGGGAGATCTATGTCAATCCCGCCGCCCACCTGACCGAGCAGGAGTGGCGGTTTGTCCTGGCCCATGAGTACCTCCACGCCGCCCTGTGCCACGAGGCCCGCCTGGGAAAGCGGGACCCGGAGCTGTGGAATGTGGCCTGCGACTATGTGATCAACCAGTGGCTTCGGGACATGGAGGTGGGTTCCATGCCGGAAGGCCTTCTCTTCGACCCGGAGCTGAACGGCCTGTCGGCGGAGAGCGTCTATGATCTGCTGGCCGTCAATCTGCGCAGGTACCGGCGCATGGCCCAGCGCGACATTCTCTTCGGCCCCCCCGGCTGGACCGGTTCCAGAGACTTTGTGGACCTGGACGCCTGGTGTCGGTCCGCCATTCAGCGGGGTCTGGACTATCACCAGTCCAACGAACGGGGCTATCTCCCGGCGGGACTGGTGGAGGAAATCCGGGCCCTGGCTCAGCCCCCCATCCCCTGGGACGTAAAATTGGCCAAGTGGTTTGACGAGCGGTTCGAGCCGCTGGAAAAACGCCGCACCTACGCCCGCCTCAGCCGCCGCCAGTCATCCACGCCGGACATCCCCCGCCCCTCCTGGCGGTATGAGGAGTCGGCCCGGGCGGGGCAGACCTTCGGCGTGCTGCTGGACACCTCCGGCTCCATGGACCGCTCCCTGCTGGCCGCCGCGCTGGGCGCCATCGCCAGCTACAGCGCCGCCCGGGATGTGAATCGGGTCCGTGTCGTGTTCTGTGACGCCGACGCCTACGACCAGGGTTATCTGGAGGCCGCCGACATCGCCGGCAGCGTCAAGGTACGGGGCCGGGGCGGCACGGTTCTTCAGCCCGGGATCGAGCTTCTGGAACATGCCCCCGACTTTCCCAAGCAGGCGCCCTTGCTGATCATCACCGACGGTGAGTGCGACCGGCTGAACGTCTATGGGCGGGACCACGCCTTTCTGGTTCCCCGGGGCCGCAGCCTGCCCTTTCCTCCCAGGGGGCCGGTTTTTTACCTGGAATAGGCCCCTGTTTCGGGGAAACAAGTTGCCCTATATTCCCCTACAGGCAGGCCGCGCCGGTCCCTCATGGGGGAAAAGGATTGCTTTTCCCCCTCTCCGCCGATATAATATGTCCCGAGGTGAACCATATGCTCGCTTACACCTATGTAGCACCAGGCAGGTTCGAGCTGCTGGACAAGCCCAAGCCGACTCTGCTCCATGACCGGGACGCCATTGTCCGGGTGACGCTGGGGAGCATCTGCACCAGCGACCTGCACATCAAGCACAGTTCGGTGCCCCGGGCGGTGCCCGGCGTTACCGTCGGCCATGAGATGGTGGGCGTTGTGACAGAGGTTGGCGCCACCGTCACCGCCGTCCAGCCCGGCGACCGGGTGGCGGTGAATGTGGAGACCTTCTGCGGCACATGCTTTTTTTGCCGGAACGGCTGGGTCAACAACTGCACCGACCCCAATGGCGGCTGGGCGCTGGGCTGCCGCATTGACGGCGGGCAGGCGGAATATGTCCGGGTCCCCTACGCCGACCAGGGACTCAGTAAAATTCCTGACCATGTCACGGATCTGCAGGCCCTTCTGGTGGGAGATGTGCTGGCCACGGGCTATTGGGCGGCAGACATCTCGGAAATCAGGCCCGGCGACACCGTCCTGATTCTCGGTGCGGGCCCCACAGGCCTCTGCACCATGCAGTGCGCCCGGCTCAAGCGGCCCGGTCGGATCATTATCTGTGACGCGGACCCCCGCCGTCTGGATTTTGTGAGCAGGCACTACCCGGAGGTCATTCCGACTGCGCCGGAGCAGGTCATGGAAACCGTGCAGAGATACAGCGCCCACGGCGGCGCCGATGCTGTGCTGGAAGCGGCCGGTACACCGGAGAGCTTCCGCACGGCCTGGATGTGCGCCCGGCCCAACGCCGTTGTGACGGTGGTGGCCCTGTACGACGGTCCCCAGGTGCTCCCGCTCCCCGAGATGTACGGGAAAAACCTGACCTTCAAAACCGGCGGCGTGGACGGCTGCAAATGCCGGGAAATTCTGGCCCTCATCGCGTCGGGCCAGCTGGATACCACCCCTCTGATCACCCACACCTTCCCGCTGAAGGACATCGAAGCCGCCTACGACCTCTTTGAGCATCGCCGGGACGGCGTCATGAAAGTTGCAATTCAGGGATGATAAAGGAGGATCATTATGCTGGAAGTTGGAACCAAGGCCCCGGAGTTTACCCTGCCCGACAAGACCGGCGCCCCTGTCAGCCTGTCCGATTTTCGGGGGAAAAAGGTCGTGCTCTACTTTTACCCCAGGGACAATACCCCCGGCTGCACCCGGCAGGCCTGCGCCTTCGCCCGGAGCTACCGCGACTTTGAGCGCAGCAACGCGGTGGTTATCGGCGTCAGCAAGGACTCCGCGGCCTCCCACCTGAAATTTGCGGAGAAGTACGAGCTTCCCTTTGTCCTGCTCTCCGATCCGGAGCACAAGGTCATCGAGGCCTACGGCGCGTGGCAGGAGAAAAAACTCTACGGCAAGGTCAGCATGGGCACAGTGCGCTGCACCTACCTCATCGACGAGCAGGGCGTCATCGAACAGGTCATGCCCAAGGTAAAGCCCGACGACAACGCCGCCCAACTTCTGGCCTGTCTGAGGAAAAACCAGTAAGGAACCGGACATGAGAATTATCATCTCCCCCGCCAAGAAGATGAACGCGGATACGGACACCCTGCCCTGCCGGGACCTGCCCCGCTTTCTCCCCCGCACCCAGCGGCTGCTGGAGGCGCTGCGCGCCATGGACGCCGACGGCCTGAAGCGGCTCTGGAAATGCAGCGATCAGATCGCCGCGCAGAACATCCGCCGTCTGGAGACCATGGACTTACAAAACCATCTCACCCCCGCCCTCCTCTCCTACGAGGGCATCCAGTACCAGTATATGGCCCCGGGCGTCTTTACCGCCGGCGAATACCGCTATGTGCAGGAGCACCTGCGCATTCTGTCGGGCTTTTACGGCCTGCTGCGCCCCTTTGACGGCGTGACGCCTTATCGTCTGGAGATGCAGGCAAAGCTGGCCGTGGACGGGGCGAGAGATCTCTATGCCTTCTGGGGGGACAGTCTGGCGCGGCAGCTGTGCGGGGAAACCGACTGCATTTTGAATCTGGCCTCCAAAGAGTACAGCCTGTGCGTCTCCCCCTATCTAGCGCCCCCCGTCCGCTTTCTCACCTGCGTATTCGGGGAGGAGAGAGACGGCAGAGTCCTGGAAAAGGGCACCATGTGCAAAATGGCCCGGGGCGAGATGGTGCGCTATCTGGCGGAGTACCATATCACGGATCCGGCGGCGATCCGGGACTTTGACCGCCTGGATTATCGCTACGCTCCCCAATACTCTGACGAGCGCACCTATGTGTTCCTGCGCAGTCCCTCCTCGGTCCACGGCCGGAACTGAGTTGTTCTCTTTGTCCAGTTCGTTCTGCTGGGGTCCCGCTCCAGTCAAAAATCCCGGAAGCTCTGTAAAACAGAGCTTCCGGGATTTTTATGTTCCGATCTCAGACAATATATGCTCCGATATGGATCCGCCCCAGCCCCCGCAGACACGCCCTCCGCGGCGGGCAGCCCATGCCCCTGGAATGCGGGCCTTGCCGGCCGCTCAGGGCTTCGTCTGTCTTCCCTTTCGATCCCGCTTCAGCCGATACTGCAGATTCTGGCGGTTCAGCCCCAGCAGCTTCGCGGCCTGAGAGATGTTCCCCTGGGTCTGCTGAAGCGCCTTTTGAATCACCTGCCGTTCAAAATCCCGCATCATGCTCTGCAGGCTGCGGTCAATGCGTCCAATGGAAAACGGCGCGCTTTCCGGGGCCCCTTCCGCCTCCAGGTGAAGCTCCCGGGGATAGCTGACCGCGTCCAGAATGTACGCAGGCAGGTGTTCCTTCCCCATGACCTCTCCGTCCGACACTGTCATGGCATAATCCACCACATGGTTCAGCTCCCGCACATTTCCGGGCCAGCGGTACTGCTGCAGCAGCCAGATCACCTCGTCGCTGATTTTGGTGAACTGAAGGGCGTACTTTAATTTGCTGTGGCGGATCCGGTGCCAGATCAGCGTCTCCATATCATCCAGGTGATCCCGGAGGGGCGGCAGTGTGATCATGATGGTGGCCACTCGGTAAAACAAATCCTGCCGCAGCTTATTTTCCTGAATCAGCCGGAACACATCCTCGTTGCACGAGGCGATCACCCGGACGTTGACCTTGATCTCCCGGTTTCCTCCCACGCGGCGGAAGGAGTTCTCCTGGAGCACCCGCAGCAGCTTGGCCTGCATGGCCAGACTCATGGAGTTCAGCTCATCCAGAAAGATGGTTCCCCCGTCCACCTCTTCAAACAGCCCTCTTTTTTCCAGACTGCCGGTGAAGGACCCCTTTTCCGTTCCGAACAAGATGCTCTCCACCAGCTGCTCCGGGACGGCCGAACAGTTGATGGCCACAAATTTTTTCTTGCTGCGCAGGCTGTCATGGTGGATGGCCTGCGCAAATATTTCCTTCCCCGTTCCGGTCTCACCCAGCAGAAGCACATTGCTCTCCTTCGCGGCCACCGACTGGGCCAGCGCCACCGCCTCGCGCACTTGAACGCTGCTGCCCACGTAGTCCTCGAAGGTATAGGTGGACGGGTCCTTGGCGTACAGGCCGGTGGTAATTTCCTGTTCCATGGCAAGGCTGATTTTTTCGTTGTGTTCCTTCTTTTTCCGCAGCACATTGGCGTTTTGTTCAAAGTTAACCACTCCCAGAAATCGGCCGTCCTCCCGAAACAGGGGGTAGCCGGTGTTGCAGGTAAGGATCGTCTTGCCCTCCGCCGTCTGGAATCTGGCGAAGCGGTTGATCACCGGGCGCTTGGTCCGCAGCACGGTCAAAACAGTGCTGGACTCGTCGGTCACCTGATAGAGGTCCATCAGTTTTTTCCCCTCCACCGGGTAATTGTAGTCGGCAAAGCCGGACATCTTCCGGCTGGTCGAGTTGAGATAGACCAGCGACGCGTCCTCATCATAAATCTGTACCCCGTCGTCCAGACAGTCAAAGGCCCTGTACAGCAGCTCCGAGAGCTGGTCGTCCAGCTTCAGCAGCAGGAACGTGCTTCCGCCGCCGGTGGCAAGGCGCTTATACTGAAAGCGGCGGGGCCCCCACCACAAATGGCCGGCCGGCTCTGACGGGGGCAAACGGGAAAAAACCTGATTTTCATAGGCCGTGCGGTGTCCCAGCCACGCCTGGCGCAGCTCCTCATTGTGCCAGTCGAGGGAGAGCACCGTCCCGGACGAATCCAGCTTTACCACAACATCTACCATAGGATTCCCCTCCTGTCCCCTGTTCCGCATGGCTTCTCCTCTGTTCTGCCATTATATCAAAGGGAGCCCCTTCCGTCCACAGGAGTGCATTAAAATCATGCATGCAAAATTTTAATGCGCTTAATTTTTATGCTTCTTATGGTTTCCACCGCGTCCCCCGAAACAAAAAGCCGCTGAACAGCTTGATTTCTCCCCGGATTTTCCTGCTGCCCCGCCCAGATCCGTCTGTTTTTTTCAGAATCAATAGTTGGCACGATTTTTGCTTGTTAATGGGGCAGAGAGTGAACCTCACTCTCCATCATATCTGTGGAGGTGTATTTCAGAATGGAGAAGCAGAAGAAGACAGTCAACTGGTATGTCTTTACGCCGACGATCATCATTATCGGCGGAGCCGCACTGATGGGCCTGATCAATAACCAATTACTGACCTCGGTCTCAGAGACCATTTTCAACTGGACGCTGATCAATTTCTCCTGGCTGTACCAGCTGGCAGGTATGCTGGCCCTGATCCTGATGGTCCTGTTCTTTGTCACCAAGACGGGGACCATTCGGCTGGGCGGGCCCAACGCAAAGGCAAAATTCCCCTTCATGACCTGGTTTGCCATGACCCTGACAGGCGGAATTTCCACCGGCCTGATCACCTATGCGGTGAACGAGCCCATGATCTACTTCGGTGACATCTGGGGAGAATTGGCCGGGACAGGCCTGGCTCCGTTTACAGAGGACGCCATGTTCTACTCCATGGGCCGCATGTTCTACCACTGGAGCTTCGTCCCCTACGCCATGTACAGCCTCAGCGGTCTTCTGATCGCCTACATGTATTTCAACCGGGGCAAGGAGATGACCACCTCGAACACCCTGGTCCCGCTGTTCGGGGACCGGATGACAAAAGGCTTCTGGCGCGGACTGATCGACACCCTGTGTGTCGTGGCCGTCGCGCTGGGCCTGGCGGCCTCTCTGGGCGCT
>CALWVX010000003.1 GCA_944385065.1 uncultured Oscillospiraceae bacterium
ATCCTGGATCTGATGCTCAAGTGCAAGCTGGCCCCCTCCAAGAAGGAGGCCCGCCGCCTGGTGGAGCAGGGGGGTGTCACCGTCAACGACGAGAAGGTGTCCGACGCCAATACCGCCTACACTGCCCAGCAGCTCTCCGGTGACGGTCTGATGATCCGGAAGGGGAAGAAGGTCTTCCACAAGGTGAGCCTGTAACCAGAGAGAACAAACCGAGCCCGGAGCAGATGCTCCGGGCTCGGTTTATCTTCCCTATTAAAATTGTCCCAATTCCCGCACCACAGCGGAGGCCAGCACCAGTCCGGCGGCGGCGGGGACGAAGGAGATGGAGCCGGGGGTATCCCGCCGAGCATTGGAGCCGGGGCGGGTGTCAGTCCCTGCCGGGACCTCCGCCTCCATGGGGCGGATCGGGGAGCGGGGCTCCTCCCGCGACCAGACCACCTTCAGATGTTCGATTCCGCGCTTTCGCAGTTCCTTGCGCATGACCCGGGCCAGGGGGCATCCCTGTGTTTGGGACAGGTCGGCCACCTCAAACGCGGTGGGGTCTAATTTGTTGCCGGTGCCCATGGCACTGATGATCCTGACCTGTAAGGCGGTGCACCTTGTCACCAGCTCCAGCTTGGCGGCCACGGTGTCGATGCAGTCCACCACATAGTCGTACTGGGACAGATCCACCTGATCCGCGTTCTGGGGCAGATAGAACATCCGGATGGCCCGCACCTGACAGTTTGGATTGATGTCTCCGACCCTGCGGGCCATGACCTCTGCCTTGGGCTGGCCAAGGGTGGAGTGGAGGGCCACGATCTGCCGGTTCAGATTGCTCTCAGACACCGTGTCATCATCGTAGAGGTCCAGGGTGCCCACCCCGGCCCGGGCCAGTGCCTCCACACAATAGCCACCGACGCCGCCCACGCCGAACACAGCGACGCGCGCCCCGGCCAGACGGTCCACGGCTTCCTCTCCAATCAGAAGACGGGTACGGATCAATGGGTCAGACATGCTGTCCCGCTCCTCTCTGCAGAATTTTGAATGATTTTTTATTATAGCATAATGCCGCGAAGAGAGAAAGGTGTTTTTACAAAGGGCAAAGCTTCTTTGCTTGCCTGCAAAAACACAGGTGTGGTACAATTGGCCCGAGGTGAGGCAGATGAGGAGCGGAAAAAACAATCTGGTGGGACAGCATATCGCCGCCGCCCGAAAACGGGCGGGTCTGACGCAGGAGGAGCTGGCGGCCCGGCTTCATGTGGCCAGACAGACCGTCTCCAACTATGAGAGCATGCGTTCCCAGCCGGATATTCAGATGCTGGTTCAGCTTGCGGACTGTCTCCAGGTTCCGGTTGAGACATTGATCTATGGGGAGGGAGCCGCGCGGTGCTCTGGATCAACGGCCGGATTGGCCGCGTTTTGCCGAGTGCTTGGGATCGCGGTGTACTTGGCGGGCGCAGTGTATGGACTCCGGCAGGGCAGCGGCATCCAGAAAGTGGGGGAGTCCGGTGTTGCCTACGCGTTTCTTCTGAGCGAGGCGGCGCCGATCTGGGCGGCGGCGCTGATTTTTGGGACGATTCTCCTGGCGCTGGGCGTGATTCTGTTCCGGTTCGGCCAGTCGGAGGAACCGGGCGGCGAGGAACCGCAGAACTAAAAAAACAGGGCGGTGTTCCAGCGGAACGCCGCCCTGCAACATAAAGGAGAGTTACTGTACCAGCATGCTCATGTCATACAGACCGGGCTTCTGCACGCCCGACATATATTTGGCCGCCGCCACAGCCCCCTGAGCAAAAACCTCCCGGGAGAGGGCGGTGTGCTTGATCTCCATGACCTCGTCGTGGCCGGCGAAGATGATCTCGTGCTCCCCCACGATGGTGCCTCCCCGAACGGCGGAAATGCCGATTTCCTTCTTGTCCCGGGGGCGGCGGACCGCATGGCGGTCGAAGACATACTCCGTCTCGTGGCCGCAGGCCGCAGCGGCCGCATCCGCAATCATCAGAGCGGTGCCGCTGGGAGCATCCACTTTTCGGCGGTGATGGCGCTCCACGATCTCAATGTCATAGCTGTCCCCCAGAATGGAGGCCGCTTTCCGTACCAGTTCCAGCAGCACGTTGATGCCCAGAGACATGTTGGCGGATCGGAAAATAGGCACCTGCTGGGCCGCCGCGCCGATCTGCGCCAGCTGTTCGGGGGAGTAGCCGGTGGTGGCCAGAATCAGGGGAATGTGACGGGCGGTTCCGAAAGACAGCAGGCCGTCCAGGGCGGCGGGGGAGGAAAAGTCGATGACGGCATCGGCCTGCCCCTGGAACTGCTCCGGGGCGGTATATACCGGAAAGTCCCGGTCGGCGGGTCCCAGCACATCGAAGCCGGCGGCAATTTCCACCTCCGGGTCGGCGGCGCACAGGGCGGCCACCACCCGGCCCATGTGGCCGTTGCAGCCGGAAATGATGATCTTCACCATGGGGATCACTCCTTTTTCTTTGGAAGAGGGAATGGGGTTCGGACGGCGGAGGCAAGCCCCTGCCCTACAAATGCTCGCGGGCTCGGACGCTTAAGGGTATCACGCCTCGCCGCGCTCGCGGCCGGGTCGCTTTCCCTGCAACTCCGGGTACAAACATCCGGGCCTTTGGCCCTTCTTGGTTTGCACCCGTCGCTCCGGTCCAAGCTCCCCTGCTCGCGGACTCGGGCGCTTATGGGTATCACGCCTCGCCGCGCTCGCGGGCTCGGACGCTTATTATTTCAACAGCCCCGCCCGCTCCAGAGCGCCCCGCAGAACGGTCAGGTTCTTCTCGGACATCTCGCACAGGGGAAGGCGCAGAGGGCCGGCCTCCATGCCCATCAGGTTCATGGCGGTCTTGATGGGGATGGGATTGACCTCGCAGAACAGGGCGTCGATCAAATCCATATTCTGGATCTGGAGCCGGGAGGCCTCCTCAAAATTCCCCTCCAGACACAGGTGGCTCATCTTCACCATGAGCTCCGGAGCGATGTTGGACACCACCGAGATAACGCCCTTGGCCCCCAGAGACATCATGGGAACCACCTGGTCGTCGTTGCCCGACCAGATATAGAAGTCATCGGGGCAGAGGTGGCGGGTGTGGGCCAGCAGGGAGAAGTTTCCGCTGGCCTCCTTGACGCCGTTGATCTTGGGATTTTCCGACAGGATCTTATAGGTCTCGGCGGTGAAGGAGACGCCGGTGCGGCTGGGGACATTGTAGAGAATAATGGGCAGGTCGGTCCGGTCGGCAATATACTCATAGTGGCGGATCAGGCCGGTCTGACTGGCCTTGTTATAGTAGGGGGTCACATGGAGCAGCGCGTCGGCTCCGGAGTCCTGGGCGTGCTGGGACAGATAGACGGCGGCGGAGGTGTCGTTGCTGCCCGCCCCGGCGATGACCTTCACCCGGTGGTCCACCCGCTTGACGCAGAATTCCACCGCGGCAATGTGCTCCCGGATGGACATGGTGGCCGACTCGCCGGTGGTGCCGCACACGCACACCGCGTCCACCCCGGCGGCGATCTGAGCGTCGATCAGGCGCCCGAAGGCGTCGTAGTTGATGGTTCCGTTGGAGTCAAAGGGGGTGACCAGAGCGGGACAGGAACCGGTAAATACGGGAGTCCGCATAGAAAACATCCTTTCTGAAAATTAGGAATTAAAAATTGGAAGATAGGAGTTAGGAGATAGAAGATAGGAGTTTTGGTGTCCAGCACAGTCGGACTTTACAAATGCACGCTCCGTGCGCCTCATCACTCCCATCTCATCCCTCCGAACTCTTAACTGGACCGCCGACTGGTCAGCGGTCCATGTACCCCTCGGCACACAGCAGTTCGGCCAGCAGCACGCCGCCGCCGGCAGCGCCCCGGAGGGTGTTGTGGCTCAGGCCCACGAACTTATAGTCGTACTGGCTGTCCGGGCGCAGACGGCCGGCGGAAATGGCCATGCCGCCCTCCAGGTCGCGGTCCAGACGGGCCTGGGGCCGGTCGGACTCCTCAAAATAGTGGATGAACTGCTTGGGAGCGGAGGGCAGCTCCAGCTCCTGGGCCCGGCCCCGGAATCCGGCCCAGATCTCCTTGATGCGCTCGATCGAGGGCTTTTCACCCTTAAAGGAGACGAACACGGCGGCGGTGTGGCCGTCGGAGACGGGCACGCGCAGGCACTGGGAGGTAATGGCAGGGCCGTCAGCCTTGACGATCTTTCCGCCCTCGATGCGGCCCCACACCTTCAGGGGCTCCTGCTCGCTCTTTTCCTCCTCGCCGCCGATGTAGGGGATCACATTGTCCACCATTTCAGGCCAGCGCTCGAAGGTCTTGCCAGCCCCGGAGATAGCCTGATAGGTGCAGGCCAGCACCTTGTCGATCTCATAGCCTGCCAGCATCAGGGGAGTGAGCAGGGGAGCGTAGGACTGGATGGAGCAGTTGGACTTGACTGCGATGAAGCCCCGCTTGGTGCCCAGGCGGGCCCGCTGGGCGGGGATGATCCGGGCGTGGTCGGCGTTGAGCTCGGGGATGATCATGGGAACGTCCTCGGTCCAGCGGTGGGCGGAGTTGTTGGAGATCACCGGGCACTCGGCCTTGGCGTAAGCGTCCTCCAGGGCGCGGATCTCCTCCTTTTTCATATCCACGGCGCAGAAGACGAAATCCACCATGCCGGCGATCGTCTCGATGTCCTTTGCGGCGTCCAGCATCACCATCTCCCGGGCCTGAGCGGGGATGGGCGTTTTCATGGCCCACCGGCCCTCCACAGCCTGCTCATAGGTCTTGCCTGCGGAGCGGGGGCTGGCGGCCAGAGTGGCCAGATGGAACCAGGGGTGGTGTTCCAACAGGGTGACAAAGCGCTGGCCCACCATGCCGGTGGCCCCAATCACGCCGACTCGATACTGTTTCATAACTGATGACCTCCATATTTCTCCATGGTAATATATGGCCCGGGCGGCGTGCCCATGACAGGCCGGAGAAAAAAATAAATCAGCGGCTTTTCAAGCGGCTGATTTTGTACTATAATGTCGAACAGGGAGCGCCGAGAGTCGGCCCCGCGCCGGCAGAATATTCACAAAAGCAGACAGCGCTCCATCAGCCAGCACTGATGACAGTCGGCTGGCTGTTTACCAGACGACCAGGACCCCGGCCCGCCGGCGGGAGGGAGTCCTTCGGCGGCTCTCCCTTTGGGCATGGCTGAGACGGGAACCGGCTCCCTGACCATGCTTACTCTTGTAAGCCGCGACCTCTATCCGGCAGTTATCCTATCATGTTTGCCGCCGGGTGTCAAGAGAACAATCATCTGAAAACCGAAAACCACAGGAAATGGAGCCTGATTATGTTCAAATCAATTGCGAAAATAGCCGCGTTTGCCCTGGCCCTGTGCCTGGCGGCTCCCGGGGCGGCGGCGGCCGGCGCCGGGGAGGAGGAGATTATGGTCCGGGTCGGCCTGGCCTCCTCCTATTACCATAACGCCCTGGGGGAGCTGGAGGCCGCGCACCTGGAGAACGAGGACGGCTATGGAGAGGGATACCGCTTCGGCTATTATGACGAGGATCTGAACTTTGTGGAGCTGGCCCGCACCGGGCCCGAGACCACGCAGGTGGCGGTGCTCAAGACCGAGAACCTGACATATGGATATTCCTCCGCGCTGAGCAAATATACCTATGGAGAGAACCTGAGCGGCGACACGGTGGTGGGATGCTACCATGTGCTGGTTGCCGACGGCGTGAGCCGGGAGGAGGCAGAGCAGCTGGCGGGCCTGTTTGAGGACGGCTTTGTGGCCTGGATCGACGGACGCTATCAGGTGCGTGCCGGAGCATACCAGACGGAGGAGGAGGCCGAGGATGCGCTCGCCGACATCTCGTATGCCGAGGATGTGGTGGGTACCAGCTCATATGGAATGAGCGTGGTGGAGACAGGGACAAACTGTGTCCTGTTTCAGTACGACGTGGGCCAGGGGGGGAAGCTGGCGGTCCAGCCCGGACAGCGGGACGGCGAGGAGACCCGGACCTGGTTTTCCGGCTATCACTACCGGGGCGGCTTTCAGTATCAGCGGCGCTCCGGCGGGAATCTGACTGTGGTCAACGTGGTGGGCCTGGAGGACTATGTGAACGGCGTCAACTGCTATGAGATGGGCCGGAACTGGCCTCTGGAGGCTCTGAAAGCCCAGGCCATGTGCGCCCGCACCTATGTGCTGCGCAACCTGGGGACCCACGAGAGCTACGGCTTTGACATCTGCAATTCCAGCTACTGCCAGGTCTACTATGGAATGGGGATCGGCGACAGCTACGGCCCCAGCGAGACCTCCATGCGGGCGGTGGAGGAGACCGCCGGCCTGGTGATCCAATATGCCGGTCAGCTGGCCGAGACGCCATACTCCTCCAGCTTCGGCGGAGCCAGCGAGGATGCGGCCAATATCTGGGGTACAAATACTCAGACGGAATACCCCTATCTGCAGGGGGTGGAGGATCCCTATGAGTCCTATGCGGATGACATCAACGCCCGGGCTCACTGGACAGTGGAGTATACGGCCGGGGAACTGAATGACCGGCTGCACAGCTATGGATATGGAACCAACACCTCGCTGGAGTCTCTGGAGCTGGAGTACTCCGATCTGGGCAATGTGATCCGGGTGACCATCCACTGGGAGAACGGGCAGACCAACTCCCTCACGTCCAGCGGCAGCGGAACGATCCGCTCGGTTCTGGGGGTGGACTCCATCCGCTTTACAATCAACGGGCAGACGCCGGAGGGTGGCTCCTGTACCCGGTCAGGGGACGGCGGATACCTGATCAACGGAGAAGACACGGTGGATGATCTGGATGGACTGTATGTCATCTCCGGAACAGGGGAGGTGTCTCCTCTGGATGAAGATCCCTATGTGATCACCGGCACAGGAACCCGCGCCCCGCTGGAGGAGGGACAGTCCTCCTCCGGAGCCTCGGGCAGCGGAACCGTCACAGTCTCGGGCAGCGAATATGTGTTCGAGGGAGGCGGCTGGGGTCATCAGGTCGGCCTGAGCCAGTATGGAGCCAATGCCATGGCCAAGCTGGGCTTTGACTATGAGGAGATTATCACCTTCTATTACCCGGGCGTGGACATCGTCCCCTATGCATGACAACATGGAAATCACGGTAAAGGATGCGTATACTTGAAAACCACAGATTTTGATTACCAGCTCCCCCAGGAGCTGATTGCCCAGACTCCCCTGGAGCGGCGGGACGCCTCCCGGCTGATGACCCTGGACAAGGTGACCGGACAGATCGGCCACCACCATTTTTACGACCTGCCCCAGTTTCTGCGGCCGGGGGACTGTCTGGTGATGAACGACTCCCGGGTGCTCCCGGCCCGGCTCATCGGCCACCGGCCCACCGGCGGCGCCTGTGAGGTGCTGCTGCTCACCGATCGGGGGGCAGGGCGGTGGGAATGCCTGGTGCGCCCGGGACGCAAGCTGCGCCCCGGAGCCCAGGTGATCTTTGGGGACGGACAGCTCACCGCCCGGATTGAGGAGGAGCTGGACGACGGAAAGCGTCTGGTGCGCTTTGACTACGAGGGGATTTTCCTGGAGGTGCTGGAGCAGTTGGGCCGGATGCCCCTGCCTCCCTACATCAAGGCGGAGCTTCAGGATAACGAGCGGTATCAGACCGTCTACTCCAAGGTGGTCGGTTCTGCCGCCGCCCCCACTGCGGGCCTTCACTTCACGCCGGAGCTTCTGGAGCAGATTCGGAACATGGGGGTGCGGGAGTGCTGGGTCACCCTCCATGTGGGCCTGGGCACCTTCCGGCCGGTGAAGGCGGAGGACATTCAGGACCACGAGATGCACTCGGAATTCTGCCAGATCAGCCAGGAGACGGCGGACGTCATCAATGAGACCAGACGCTCCGGCGGCCGGGTGATCTGTGTGGGGACGACCTCCTGCCGCACCATCGAGTCCTTCGCGGCCCAGGACGGCACCATGTCGGCCCGGTCCGGATGGACCAACATTTTCATCTATCCGGGGTATCGCTTCAAGGTAATGGATGCCCTGATCACCAACTTCCATCTGCCCCAGTCCACCCTGATCATGCTGGTGTCCGCTCTGGCAGGGCGGGAGCATGTCCTGAGTGCCTATGAGGAGGCAGTGCGGGAGCGGTATCGCTTCTTCTCCTTCGGCGACGCCATGCTGATTTCGTGAAAGACGCGCTGAAGCGACCTTGAGAACCTGACGAGCCGAATCCGCAGAGGGCTGCGCCGCGGCGTTTTGGAATCTCTATCCTAACCTAACAATAAGGAGCGTTTGTGTGTTTGAAGTTTTGAAAACGGAGGGACGGGCCCGGCGAGGAATTTTTACCTGTCCACACGGGACGGTCCAGACTCCTGTCTTTATGAATGTGGGGACCCAGGGGGCCATCAAAGGAGCGGTGTCCGCCCATGACCTGAAGGAAATCGGCTGTCAGGTGGAGCTGTCCAATACCTATCACCTGCATCTGCGCCCGGGCGATGAGGTGGTCCGGCAGATGGGGGGGCTGCACAGGTTTATGGACTGGGACGGCCCCATGCTCACCGACAGCGGCGGATTTCAGGTATTCTCCCTGTCCGGGCTGCGGAAGATCACGGAGGAAGGGGTCACCTTTGCCTCTCATATCGACGGCCGGCGCATCTTTATGGGGCCGGAGGAGTCCATGGCCATCCAGTCCAATCTGGGCAGCGACATCGCCATGGCCTTTGACGAGTGCATTGAAAATCCATCTCCCTATGACTATGTGGAGCACTCCTGCGGCCGCACCGTCCGCTGGCTGGAGCGGTGCCTGGCCGAGCACCAACGACTGAACGCCCTGCCCGGCTGCGTCAATCCGGGACAGATGCTGTTCGGCATCAATCAGGGGGGGACCTACGCCGATCTCCGGGTGCGGCACATGGAGCAGATTGCCCAGCTCCCCTGCGACGGCTTTGCCATCGGCGGACTGGCGGTGGGAGAGCCCACCCAGGTGATGTATGACATTATCGACGCGGTGGAACCCCACATGCCGGCAGACAAGCCCCGGTATCTCATGGGGGTGGGCACGCCTTCCAACATCATCGAGGCGGTGGCCCGGGGAGTGGATTTCTTCGACTGCGTCATGCCCGCCCGGAACGCCCGCCACGGAAAGCTGTATACCTGGCGGGGGACCATCAATATCAAAAATGAGAAGTACAAGCTGGACCCGGGCCCCATTGACCGGGAGTGCCGCTGCCCCGCCTGCCAATCTTTTTCCCGGGCCTATCTGCGCCATCTGATCACGGCGGGGGAGATGCTGTATATGCGCCTGGCGGTGCTCCACAATCTGTTTTTCTACAACGAACTGATGGCCCGGATCCGACAGGCGCTGGATGAGGGGACGTTCCAGGAATTCCGCCGGACCTATTCCGGGCTTTTGGACCGCCCCTGCCAGGACAGCTAGAAGAAATCCGGCAAAGTTGGCAAAAAGGCTTGCAAACTATGGGTGAATCCGCTATAATACTTTCCAACGCGTCAACTTGACGACAGCCAGATTTGGAGGGACAAAACAAAAATGGGTGTAGATTTCAGCTGGATCATTTTGATCATCGCCATGTTCGCCATGCTCTACTTCTTCTCCATCCGCCCGGAGAACAAGCGGAAGAAGGAAGCGGAGAACTTGCGTAATTCTCTGAAGATGGGGGATGAGATCACCACCATCGGCGGCCTGACCGGCACGATCTGCGCGGTCAAGGAAAACACAGTGGTCTTTGAGACCGGGGCTGACCGGGTCCGCATTGAGGTGACCAAGTGGGCCATTTCCACCAAGAATCAGCCTGCCGGCGAGCAGAGCGCCAAGGACAGCAAGGACAAGGAAAAATAAGCATGTCTCACACCCTCCCCGCATAGGTTTTATCAAAACCGTGGGGAGGGTGTTTGCATGAAAAAACGGGACAGACGCCGGGAGGATGGAGGCAGCCAGTGGCTGAACGCCGTGTGTGAAATCCTGAAGGGGGGCGTACTGGCCGGAGTGGTGACCATTCTGTCCCTGCTGGCCTGCGCCGTGCTGGTATCCATGGGGGCCGTGCCGGTGAACGCCATGGAGGGGGGCGTGCTGGCAGTGTGTGTGCTGGGGACGCTGGCGGGCGGAATTTACGCGGTGCGCCGCTCCGGGACCCGGCCGCTGGCCGCCGGTCTGGGGGTGGGCGCCGTGCTGTTCCTGCTGCTGCTGACCGCCGGCCTGATCGCCTATGAGGACAGCTCGGTGGCCAACGGGGGCGTGTCTATTCTGTGCGCCTGTCTGTGCGGCGGGGCCATTCCGGGGATTCTGGGGAGAAAGCCCAAGAAAAAACGCAGAAGATGATTGAAATGCGCGCTGGGCTGTGCTATAATAACTCGAACAATACCATCAAGGAGGAGATACCCATGAAGCATATCCAGACGCTCAATGGCGCCACTTTGAAGGCCAGCGCCGCCAAGGGCGGCTGCGGCGAGTGCCAGACCTCTTGTCAGTCCGCCTGCAAGACCTCCTGCACCGTCGCCAATCAGAAGTGCGAGAACCAGTAAGCAGCGTGCATGAGAGGGCAGGCGCTTGTGCGCCTGCCCTCTTTCTGCGCTGTGCATCGGCGGCATGGCTGCCGGTCAGTCAGATTTGAAGAAAAGAAAGAGGGAAGACCAGTATGGTACATACCTTTACCGCCCTGGGCCAGTATCTGGCCGCCGATGTGAACAGCGGCGCGGTCCATGTGCTGGACAAGCTCACCTATGATCTGCTCTCCCAGGTGGAGAAGGAACCGGGCCTGGGGGAGACCTGTCCCCAGAGCGTGGCCCGGGCGCTGCCTCAGTACAGCGCGGAACAGCTGGCGGAGGCCTGGGAAGAGCTGCTGGAGCTGCAGCGCGCCGGCCTGCTGTTTTCTGATGATGACTACTTGGATCCGGAGGCGGCCATGGCCCTGCCCAAAGCCGCTGTGGTGAAGGCGCTGTGCCTCCATGTGTCCCATGACTGCAATCTGCGGTGCCGCTATTGCTTTGCCGGCACCGGTGACTTCGGCACCGGGCACCGCATGACCATGGACCCGGAGACCGCCAAAAAGGCCATCGACTGGGTGGTGGCCAAATCGGGCAAGCGCCGGAACATTGAGGTGGACTTTTTCGGCGGTGAGCCCCTGATGGCCATGGACACAGTGAAAGAGACGGTGGCCTATGCCCGCTCTCTGGAAAAAGAACACGACAAGGTGTTCCGCTTCACCATCACCACCAACGGGATTCTGCTGGACAATGAGACCATCGACTATATCAACCGGGAGATGTCCAACGTGGTGCTCTCGCTGGACGGGCGGAAAGAGGTCAATGATCACATGCGCCCCACGGTGAATGGGAAGGGGAGCTATGAGGTCATCGTGCCCCGGTTCCAGAAGCTGGTGGCCGGCCGCGGGACCAAAGACTATTATGTCCGGGGGACCTTTACCCGGGAGAATCTGGACTTCACCAGGGATGTGCTTCATCTGGGGGATCTGGGCTTCCGCCATGTGTCGGTGGAGCCGGCCAGCGGCCCTGCCGACGATCCCTTTGCCATCCGGGAGGAAGATCTGCCCCAGGTGAAAGCGGAGTATGAAAAGCTGGCCCGGGAGCTGATGGGCCGGAAGGACATCAACTTTTTCCACTTCAACGTGGATCTGACACAGGGCCCCTGCGTCATCAAACGGCTGCGCGGCTGCGGGGCCGGGTGTGAGTATGTCGCCGTCACCCCTGACGGGGAGATTTTCCCCTGCCACCAGTTTGTGGGGAAGGAGGAGTACCGGATGGGAAGCGTGTTCGACGACTCCTTCGATATGGACATCTCCGGGACGTTTGCGGATCAGAACATTTATACCCGCCCCGCCTGCCGGGAGTGCTGGGCCCGGTTCTACTGCAGCGGGGGCTGCTCTGCCTCCAATCTGCTTGTCAATGGCGACATAAGCCTGTCGAATGAGGTGGCCTGTGAAATGGAGCGGAAGCGGCTGGAGTGCGCGATCGCGTTGAACGCCATCCGGGCGGGGATGGGTGATCAGGGGAATACAAACCGTAATAATACAGATTGTAATCCCTGCGAAACCTGCGGCGAGTGCTGAAACTCCACAACATTTGCCGCTTTTCAACGCGCCGCCCACAAGATATTTGGACAAGAAGCTCTTGCAAAAAGGGCTTCTTGTTTTCTCTGTTTCCGTAGTTTACATAATTTAATTGACATAATGTATTGAGAGAATTGACGAAAAACGAAAAAATCGCAAAAAAACCTTGCGAAAAGTTTTCCGTGGAGCTATAGTAAAGGTACGGGACAGGGAATGGAGCATTTTTCCAGTGCCCATGTCTATTTTTTTCCGCTCCCTCATAGGCTGTGTGTGAGGTGAGGCCTGTGGGAAAGCGGATGGCAAACAAATGGGACTGGCCCTGGGAGGCGGGGAGCGCCCTGCCGGTTCTGGCCCTTATTTTTCTGACGGGAGGGCTGGCCGGCTGTCTGCTGGCCGCCCTGGCCGGAGGAGATGGGGCTGGACAACTGCGGGACTACCTGGTCGATTACCTGAGCCTGGCCGGCCAGAGCTTGGATCCGGCCGGCTTTTGGGTTCTGCTGTGGGATCACCTGCGGGATCTGCTGGCGGTTCTGGTTTTGAGCATGACAGCTCTGGGGACGGTGGGACTGCCTGTGCTGTTTGCGGTGCGGGGTTTTTTCTTCGCCTTTTCGGTGGGCTGCTTCTGCCGGGTGTTCGGTGCGTCTGGTCTGCTCCCTGCGTTTGCCCTGTTTGGACTGTCCGCCCTGCTGTGGGTTCCCTCCCTTTTTCTGGCGGGAGTACCGGGGATGACCCGGTCCCGCCGGCTGCTGAGCGGAGGGGGGCAGACTTCTCTGGGCGTATCCTGGGCGCGGCTGTCTTTGTGTGTGGGGTTGGTTCTGGCCGCGGCTCTGGCGGAGCGGTGGGTCGCGCCGGTTTTGCTCCGGGCGGCCGCACGTGTGGTTTTGTAGCGCTGGTTATGGGAGATGAAAGTGTGTCTGATTGGGTCCAGGCCTATGAGGTGTATCTGAAAACAGAAAAACATGCGTCGGCCAACACGGTCAGCTCCTACCTGCGGGATGTGCACCAGTTCGCTGCCGCCATGGAGGATCGGGACATCGGCCTGACCGACGCCCTTCCCCAGGACGTGGAGGCGTATACCGAGTCCCTGACCCGGCGGGGGAAGTCCCCCGCCACGGTGACGCGGTCGCTGGCATCCATCAAATCGTTCTATCAGTATCTGCTGTCCCGGGGAGTAGTGGATCAGAATCCAGCCAAAGGAATATCCCCCGCCAAAGTGGAGCGCAAGCTGCCCCAGGTGCTCACCGGAAAAGAGGTGGAGCTGTTTCTGGAGCAGCCCGAGTGCACCGATCTGAAGGGCTATCGGGACCGGGCCATGCTGGAGCTGCTGTACGCCACCGGCATCCGGGTCAGCGAGCTGATCGGACTGGACGTGGACGACCTGAATCTGCCAGGCGGCGTGCTCAAGTGCTTCAGCAAGGGGAGAGAACGGGTGATCCCCCTGTATCCCGCCGCCATCCGGGCGCTGAACGAGTATGTGCACACGGTACGGCCCCAGCTGGTGGAGTCGGAGGATGAGACCGCGCTGTTTGTCAACATGAACGGCGAGCGCATGAGCCGCCAGGGATTCTGGAAGCTGATCAAGCACTATCAGGAGAAGGCCGGGATTCAGAAGGACATCACGCCGCACACCCTGCGCCACTCCTTTGCCGCCCACCTGCTGGAAAATGGGGCGGATCTCCGCTCGATCCAGGAGATGATGGGGCATGCCGACATCTCCTCCACGCAGGTGTACTCCCGGCTGCTGAATCAGAAGATCAAGGATGTCTACAAACGAGCTCACCCAAGAGCCTGAGAGCCGGTGACCGGAACCGTTCCGATCATCGGCTTTTCTCTATCTTCCGGGCGGCAAAAATTTCCCGGTTTGGCTTGAGGTTGGCGGACAGATGTGATAAAATAACAGGTCGATGTATAAAATGGGATAGAGATACCCGATCCCGTCATAAATCCCCGGATTTTGCCGGGAAGACGCGCGCTGAACTGCGGAAAAGGCTGGTTGGCTTCCATTGGGTTCCGGCGGCGCGGGGCGGTCCGGGTGCTATCGAAAATGAGGTGTGTTTCCATGAAAATCGTGGTACTGGCCGGCGGGCTGAGTCCGGAGCGAAATGTCTCCCTGTCCTCGGGGGCCTTGATTGGACAGGCGCTGCGGGAACTGGGCCATCAGGCGGCTCTGGTGGATCTGTTCTTCGGGCTGGACGGCACGGACCGGCCGGGAGAGGAGCTGTATGAGGCGCCCATCCCGGAGGAGCTGAAAAAGATTTCTCCTCTGGCCCCTGATCTGAGAGAGATCCGCGCCCTGCGGTCTGACGGGGGACGGTCGGCAATCGGACCCGGCGTGCTGGAGCTGTGCCAGGGGGCGGATCTGGTCTATCTGGCGCTTCACGGGGCCTGCGGAGAGGACGGCCGCATTCAGGCGACGCTGGATCTGCTGGGCGTTCCCTATACCGGCTCGGGCTGTCTGGGCTCCGCCATCGCCATGGACAAGGACCTGACCAAGCGGCTGGTCTCCCATCTGGTGACCACCCCCCGGTGGGAGACGGTTACAGTTTCCCGCGCCAACAAGGAGGAGCTGCTGGCCCGCACGCCTCTTCCAGTGGTGGTCAAGCCGCTGGACAGCGGCTCGTCCATCGGGGTTTACATCGCCCACACGGCGCAGGAGCTGGAGGAGGCGCTGGAGGCCAGCATCGCCCGGGGCGGACGCACCGTCCTGGAGGAGTACGTCCAGGGCCGGGAGATCCAGGTGGGGATCTTGGAGGATCGGGCCCTGCCGTCCATTGAGATCATTCCACAGACAGGCTTTTACGACTATGCCAACAAGTATCAGCCCGGGGCGGCCCGGGAAATCTGCCCGGCTCCGATTCCCCGGGAGTGGGAGGAGCGGCTGGGCCGGGACGCCCTGGCGGTCTTCCGGGCCATCGGTCTTTCGGTGTATGCCCGGGCCGATTTCATTGTGAAAGAGGACGGCACCCCCTGTTTTCTGGAGATCAACACTCTGCCCGGCATGACGCCCACCAGCCTGGTTCCCCAGGAGGCGGCGGCAGTGGGAATCGACTATCCCCATCTGTGCCAGACCATTTTGGAGGCGTCGCTCCGGGCCCGTGAGGAGGGAAGATAACAGTGGAGACCATTACACTGGGACAACTGCTTCAGGCGGTGAACGGCCGCCTGCTGGGCGACCCGGTCAGTCTGGACACCCCTATCTCTCAGGTCAGTACAGACAGCCGCAAGATGAAACCCGGCGCCCTGTTTATCCCCCTGGTGGGGGAGCGCTTTGACGGCCACGCCTATATTAACGCCGCCCTGGAGGCGGGGGCGGTGGGCTGCCTGACCGCCCGGGAACGGGGAAGCTACCTGCCTGGAAAATTCTATATCAAAGTGTCGGGGACGCAGAAGGCTCTGTGGGATCTGGCCGGCTGGTATAAGGAGAGATTTCCCATTCCCTTTCTCGCGGTGACGGGCAGCGTGGGAAAAACCACCGCGAAAGATATGCTGGCCGCCGTGCTGGGGGTCCGGTACAAGGTGCTCAAAACCGAGGGGAATTTCAACAATAATATCGGGCTGCCCCTGACTCTGCTGCGGCTGGACCACAGCCATCAGATGGCCGTGGTGGAGATGGGGATGGACCGGCTGGGGGAGATTGACGCCCTGGCCGGACTGGTAAAGCCGGATGTGGGGGTCATCACCAACATTGGAGACGCCCATATCGAGCGGCTGGGCAGCCGGGAGAACATTTTCAAGGCCAAGTGTGAGCTGCTGCCCCACATCAAACAGGACGGGCTGGTCATCCTCAACGGAGACGATCCCATGCTGGCCTCCCTGCGGGGCCGGACTCCTGTCCCCGCCGTCTTCTGCGGCACCGGCGAGGGAATGGACTATCGGGCGCAGGTCACCGGAGGGGATGGAGTGAGCCACATCCACTGCCGGCTGTCCACCCCGCGCATGGAGCAGGAGGTGCGGATCCCCGCGCTGGGAGAGCACATGATCTATCCTGCTCTGATCGCGGTGGCGGCGGCGGAGCGGTACGGACTGACCGCCGAGCAGATCACCCAGGGCCTGACGCATTTTGTTCCCACCCGCATGCGGATGAATGTTCTGCGCCGGGAAAACGGGATCACCATTCTGGACGATACCTACAACGCCAATCCCCAGTCCATGCGGGCGGCGATCAGCGTGCTGGCCGACGCTCAGGGAAAGCGGAAAATCGCCGTCCTGGGAGATATGCTGGAGCTGGGCCCCTTCTCTCCCGCGCTTCACTATGAGGTGGGGGAGTGTCTGGGCAAGGCGGGCATCCAGTGTCTGGTCTGTGTGGGAGAGCAGTCGCAGGATATGGCCAGGGGAGCGCAGGCGGCCGGCGTACCGGAAATTCACGTCTGTCAGAGCCGGGAGGAGGCGTCTGAGCTGCTGCCCCGGGTCCTGGAACCGGACAGCACTGTGCTGGTCAAGGCCTCCCGGGGGATGAAGCTGGAGGAGCTGACCCACCGGCTGTTGGAGCTGACCCAGGAAGATCAGACCGCGGCTGCCCAGGCTAACATGTGAAATTTTGAACCGATGAGGAAGTTATGATCGACATTTCTGTGTCCAACCTGGTAAAAGAGTTTGAGGTTGGAAAAAAGATATTGGACGGACTCACCTTTCAGGTGGATGCCGGCGAGCGGGTGGGACTGCTGGGCCCCAATGGGTGCGGCAAAACCACCCTGCTGCGCATCCTCACCGGGGTCATGGACTATGACCAGGGCGAGGTTGTCATCGCGCCGGGGAAACGGCTGGGGCTGATCTCCCAGATCCCCGTTTACCCGGCGGGCTACACCGTGGAGGATGTGCTGGACACCGCTTTTGCGCCCCTGCGGAAGATGGAGGAGGAGATGGCCGCTCTGGCCGGCCGGATGGCGGCGGGCGAGAGCGACCCCGCTGTGCTGTCCCGGTACGATAAGCTCACGGCCGCCTATCAGGCGGGAGGCGGGTACGAGACCCAGACCAACAAGAACAAGGTGTGCAACGGTCTGACGATCCCTCAGGAGATGCGGGCGCGGCCTTTTGATCAGCTGTCCGGCGGCGAGAAGACCCGGGTGAACCTGGGCCGGCTCATTCTGGAGGACACAGACATTCTTCTGCTGGACGAGCCCACCAACCACCTGGACCTGCGCGCCACCGAGTGGCTGGAGGAGTATCTGGAGAAGTTCAAGGGCACGGTGCTCACCGTCTCCCATGACCGGTACTTCCTGGACAAGGTTGTGGACCGGATTGTGGAGATCAAAGAGGGAAAAGCGGAATTTTACGCGGGCAACTACAGCTTTTACGCCGTGGAGAAGGAGCGGCGCTATGAGGAGCAGCTGCGCCAATATGAAAAGGAACAGGCCAAAATCCAGCAGCTGGAGAAGGCCGCGGAGCAGATGCGGGTCTGGGCCTACTCAGGCATGGACAAAACCTTCAAGCGGGTGAAGTCCATGGAGAAGCGCATTGAGCGGATGCGGGTCACCGATCGCCCCAAAAAGGAACGGAAGATGGAGATGCGCTTCGGCGAGCGGGAATTCCGGGGGGACGAGGTGCTGTCCATCAAGCACCTGTCCAAGTCCTTTGACGGCCGCACCCTGTTCTCCGATGTGGAGTTGGAAGTGGCGGGAGGCGAGCGCATCGCCCTGCTGGGAGACAACGGGACCGGCAAATCCACCCTTCTGAAAATCGTTCTGGGGGAGGAGGAGCCGGACGGGGGAAAGGTCCGTCTGGGTCCGACCGTCAAGGTGGGATACCTGCCCCAGGTCATTCACTTTGACCACCCGGAGCGCACCCTGGTGGACACCCTGGTCTATGACCAGGACTGTACCGCCTCCACCGCCCGGAACCGGCTGGCGGCCTTCAAGTTTCGGGGAGAGGATGTGTTCAAGACAGTGTCCTCCCTGTCGGGCGGCGAGCTGTCCCGTCTGCGGCTGTGCATGCTCATGGATGCCAAAATCAATCTGCTGATTCTGGACGAGCCCACCAACCATCTGGATATTCAGAGCCGGGAGTGGATTGAGGAGGCGGTGGAGGAGTACGAGGGAAACCTGCTCTTTGTCTCCCACGACCGATATTTCATCGAGCGGTTTGCCACCCGGATCTGGATGCTGGAGGACGGGTGCATCACGGATTTCCGGGGCACTTATGAAGAGTATCAGGCGGCCAGAGCCAGAAGCCGGGCCGTCCAGCCCGCGCCCGCTGCCAAATCGGAGCCGGAGAAAAAAGAGAAGCCCAGGCGCCCCGGCGGCACCAAGAATCTGGAAAAGGAGGTGGCCGCTGCCGAGCGGGCGGTGGCCAAGGCGGAGGAGCAGATGGACGAGCTGGAGCAGCAGATCCAGGAGGCCTCCGCCGACTATCTGAAGCTTCAGGAGCTGTATGAGCAGCGGGAGGCTCTGGAGGAAGAGATTTTGAAGCTGTACGGGACCTGGGAGGCTCTGTCCGCCCAGCTGGAGGAGGCCCGGGGATGAGCAGATCGAAGGTAGAGGTATACAGCTATAAGGGAAAAGGAATCCGTGGGTGGTGGAAAGCCCTGCTGGCCCTGGTGCTGGCGGGGGTTCTGGCCTTTGCCGTCCTGCTGGGCGCAGTTCTGGCCGGAGCGCATGACCGGATCGAGGGAGATCCCCAGGTGATGATTGTGCTGGGCTGCCAGGTGCGGGACAACGGGCCCTCAGTCCTGCTTCAGGACCGCCTGGATGAGGCGCTGGACTATTGGACGGATCACCCGGACCTGACGGTTGTGGTCTCCGGCGGACAGGGGAGCAATGAACCCACCACGGAGGCCCGGGCCATGGCCGACTACCTGATGGACGCCGGAGTCCCGGAGGAGCAGATCCTCCTGGAGGATCAGTCCCACAATACCATGCAGAATCTGAGCTATTCCAAGCAGCTGCTGGATCAGATGGAAATTGATCAGTCGGAGGGAGTCATTGTGGTTTCCAACGGCTTCCACCTGACCCGGGCCAGAATGCTGGCCGAGCGGGCGGGCTTTGACCCGGTGTCCACCCTGGCCGCCCCCAGCAGCCATACGCTGTCCCGCATTCAGATGTACATTCGGGAGCCCCTTGCCCTGGTCAAGTCTTTTCTTCTGGATCGGTAAGGGGACACAGCCCGGTTAGAACGGACAGGAGTGAGCCTGATGGAGTGCTGTTGTGTGGCGCCGGTGACGGAGCGGTACGGCGGGATGGAGCACCGCCTGTACCCGGTGGTGCTGTTCAGTCAGGAGGACGTGGTCCTGGTGGACTGCGGCTATCCCGGCTGCTCCTCCGATCTGGAGGCCGCGCTGGAACAGGCGGGCGTTCATCCGGAGCGGCTGACCAAATTGCTGCTGACTCACCAGGATGACGATCATGTGGGAGCGGCCTTTGAACTGCTCCAAAAATATCCCCGGATCCAGGTGATTGCCTCCCGGATTGAACGTCCCTATCTCGCCGGGGAGAAAAAGAACCTGCGCCTGGAGCAGGCGGAACGACTCCAGGAATACCTACCAGAGGGTTAGAAGGCCTTTGGCCTTCAGTTCTGCCGACAGCTCCGGGCGGTCCGGCCGGTGAACGTGGACCTGGAGGTGGAGGAGGGAGATTACTTCCCATGGGCCGGCGGATGCCGGATTCTGGCCACGCCGGGGCACACCCCGGGGCACATCTCTCTCTATCTGGAGAAGGAACATGTGCTAATCACCGGAGATGCCGCCGTAACGGAGGCAGGACGGCTGGAACTGGCCAACCCCCAGTTCTGCCTGGATCTGGAGCAGGCGGAGCGATCCCTGAAGCGGCTGCAGAGTATTCCCTGCGCCCGGTATGTTTGTTATCACGGAGGCGTGCTGGAAAAGGGATAGCGTCTTCCTGGGAGCGGTCTCCCGGAGAAAAAGCCGGGCGGGACTCCATACGGCGGAACGCCCTGCGGAGAATCAATCGAAAGGAACAAGCCTATGCTGGACAAGCTGGCGGCCGTCGAGGCCAAATACAGTCAAATTGAGGCCCGTCTGGCTGCGCCCGAGACCTATCAGGATCCGGCCCTGGTGGCCAGACTGAACAAGGAGCAGGCCCAGCTCCAGCCTCTGGTGGATACGTTCCGCGCCTATCGGCGGACGGTGGAGGCCAGGGACCAGGCGCAGGAGCTTTTGGGCGACCCGGAGATGCGCCAGCTGGCACAGGAGGAGTATCAGCAGGCGCTGGACCAGCTGCCTGAGCTGGAGCGCCGGCTCCAGATTCTCCTGCTGCCCCGGGATCCCCATGATGAGAAGAACGTGATTCTGGAAATTCGGGCCGGAGTCGGGGGGGAAGAGGCCGCCCTCTTTGCCCACTCCCTGTACCGCATGTATGCCATGTACGCCGAGCGGCGGGGCTGGCAGGTGGAAGTGGACAGCATCAGCGAAACAGAACTCGGCGGGATCAAGGAGATTTCCTTTACCATCGAAGGGGAGGGCGCCTGGTCCCGGCTGAAGTTTGAGAGCGGCGTCCATCGGGTCCAGCGGGTGCCGGAAACCGAATCGGGCGGCCGGGTCCACACCTCCACCGCCACCGTGGCGGTCCTGCCCGAAATGGAGGAGGCGGATGTGCATCTGGACCCGGCGGATATTGAGATGCAGGTGTTCCGATCCTCCGGGGCGGGTGGACAACATGTCAACAAGACCTCCTCCGCTGTCCGACTGATTCACAAGCCCACGGGCACAGTGGTGGAGTGCCAGCAGGAGCGCAGCCAGTTTCAGAACCGGGACAAGGCCATGCGGATTCTGGCCTCCCGGCTGTATGAGGCGGAGCAGGAGAAAATCACCAGTGAATACACCGCGCAGCGGAGAAGTCAGGTGGGCACCGGGATGCGCAATGAGCGCATCCGCACCTATAACTTTCCCCAGGGCAGGGTGACGGACCACCGCATCGGCCTGACGCTGTATAAGATTGACGGCATCATGAACGGGGACCTGGACGAGCTGATCGACGCGCTGGCCGCCGCCGATCAGGCGGAGCGGCTCAAGTCGGAACAGGTGAATTAGTTTCGAGGCTTCGGGCGCACACTGTGCGCCCCTACACGCAGGATAGGGACCTGATAAAACAAATAAGGAGTAACGCTATGGATTTGTATATTCATTATCAAGAATTGCCCCAGGGCAAGGAGTTGGCTGACATCGTGGGCGAGCTCAACGAGGTGCTGGACGAGCACGGAGCCGTGTGCGGCGGAACCACCGGCCGCATCGACCTGGACCTGGAGGACCAGCGTGTCAACCCCAAGTTTGCCCAGGTGGCGGTAAAGGCCTATCTCCAGAGGGCAGGTTTTTCCAAAGACACCGCCGTGGAGATCGGCGGCATGGAGATCGGAATTTACGAGTGAGGAGCGGCCATGTTTTCCCATGTGATTTTTGATCTGGACGGCACCCTGCTGAACACCATCGACGATTTGTCCGCCGCCGCCAACTGGGTGTGCCGCCGCCACGGCTGGCCTGTCCACACTGTGGAGGAGTACAAGGAATTTGTGGGCAACGGCATACCGAAATTGGTGGAGCGATTCGTACCCGCTGACTGGCAGACGCCGGAGCGGGTTCGTCAGGTTTTTGCGGAATTCACCTCTTATTATGACGAGCACAAGGAGGACCACTCCGCCCCCTATCCCGGGATTCCGGCCCTGCTGGACCAACTGAAAGAGGCGGGGACGGTGCTGGCTGTTTTGTCCAACAAGGCCCATCCTCTGGCAGGCCCTATGGTAGAGAACTGGTTTCCCGGCGTTTTTTCCTTTGTTCAGGGGGCGCTGGATGGAGTGCCCACCAAGCCGGACCCCACGCTTTTGTACCGGCTGATGGAGAAGATTGGGGCCTCCCGGGAGAACACGCTGTTTGTGGGAGACAGCAACGTGGATATTCAGACGGCCCGCAGCGGCGGTCTGGCCAGCTGCGGTGTGCTGTGGGGGTTCCGCTCCAGAGCGGAGCTGGAGAGAGAAGGGGCCGGCTCTCTGGTTGAGACCACAGAGGAGCTGAAAGAGGTGATCCTGGGACATGAGCCGTGAGATTCTGACCACCGACCGTCTGGTGCTGCGGGAGATGACCGACGGGGATTTTCCCGCCCTGTGCCGGATGCTCCAGGACGGGGAGGTCATGTACGCCTATGAGCACGCCTTCTCGGACCAGGAGGCCTGGGACTGGCTCCGCCGCCAGCAGGAGCGCTACCGGACCGACGGGTTCGGCCTGTGGGCGGTGGTGGAGAAATGTTCCGGGGAGATGGTGGGCCAGTGCGGCCTCACCTGGCAGGAGCTGGGGGACGGAACGCGGGTGCCCGAGGTGGGCTATCTGCTGGAAAAGGCCGCCTGGCACAAAGGCTACGCCGCCGAGGCGGCCCGGGCCTGCCGGGACTACGCCATGGACCGTCTGGGGTTCGGGGAGGTGTACTCCATCATTCGGGACAACAACCTGCCCTCCCAGAAGGTGGCCCGGCGCAACGGGATGCAGGAGCGAGGCTCCTTTGTGAAGCACTACTATGGGATGGACATGCCCCATATCGTGTTTTCTGTCCGGCGGGAGGAGCGGCCCAGGCTGGAGACCCGGGATTTGAGCGCCAAAGAGGCGGACGAGGCCGCCCGGATCCTCCGGGAGGGCGGTCTGGTGGGCATCCCCACCGAGACGGTGTACGGCCTGGGGGCCAACGGCCTGGACCCGGATGCAGTGGCCCGCATCTTTGAGGCCAAGGGCCGCCCTCAGGACAATCCGCTGATTCTGCATATCCCCTCGGCGGACCATCTGGAGCGGTACTGCCAGGACATCCCGGACAACGCCTACACCCTGGCGAAGGCCTATTGGCCGGGCCCCCTCACCATGATTTTGAGGCGGAAGCCCATTGTCCCCGACGTGGTGACGGCAGGGCTGGATACGGTGGGCATGCGTTGTCCCTCCCACCCGGTATGCCGCGCCATTCTGGAAGCGGCGGACGTGCCGGTGGCGGCCCCCTCGGGAAACACCTCCGGGCGGCCCAGCCCCACCACCGCCGCCCACATGTGGGAGGACATGGATGGGAAGATCGACGCCATTGTGGACGGCGGCCCCTGCACCGTGGGGGTGGAGTCCACCATCATCGACCTGACCTGCGCGCCGCCCCGGCTCCTGCGGCCGGGGGGGATCACTCTGGAGCAGCTCCAGGCCGTTCTGGGGACGGTGGAGGTGGACCCGGCGGTGACCCGGCTTATGGGACCGGGGGAGAAGCCCAAGGCCCCCGGCATGAAATACCGCCATTACGCCCCCAAGGCCCCGGTGACGGTTGTGGCCGGAGACCCGGCCCGGAGCGCCGGATACATCCAGGCCCACGCCCAACCGGAGGATGGGATCATCTGCTTTGACGAGTTTGCCCCTCTCTTTGCGGCACACTGTGTGGAGAAGCTGGGACCAGCCGACGACAAGGGGGAGCAGGCCCGGCACATCTTCGATGCCCTCCGGGCCTTTGACCGCACCCCGGTGAAGGCAATCTGGGCCCAGTGTCCCGACCGGACGGGGATCGGCCTTGCCATCTCCAATCGGCTGGACAAAGCGGCGGGATTTCATATTATCCAAGTATAAAGCATTGGTTCCAGGCGTCCGCAACCTGAGGTTGCACGGAAATTGCTTGACGGTTGTGTACCCTTCCGGTAGGCTGAAGCTGAGGTGATCGGTATGACGCTGGGTGAAAATCTGCGGGCTCTTTGCAAGGAGGCGGGCTTATCCCAGGAGGAAGTGGCCGGGCAGCTGTATGTCTCCCGCCAGACTATTTCCAAGTGGGAGAACAACTTGGCTGAGCCGGGGGTGGAGAACCTGAAGGCTCTGGCCAGGCTGTATGGCATAACGCTGGATCAGCTGCTGGGGGAAGAGGTCAGGCAGGACCCGCCTGACCTGTCTGAGGCGGACCTGTCCCAGGGACAGCAGGAAAGCGGTGATGGGAGCTATTTGATCTGTACCGGCGTACTGCTGGTGCTGATTGCGGTAAGAGCCGTCTTTACACTCGATGTGTACAGCAGCATCAACATCCCATTTTCCCTGGCGGCCATGGTGGTGGGAATCTGGGTCCGGCACCCCGCTGTGTGGGTGGTGATCCAGTGCCTGCTGGGACTCAACGCTGTTTTAGCTTTCCTGAGTCTGTTTTTCGGTTCGTTCCTGGGGTGGATTGATTTGCCCGTAAACGGGCTCTATCTCTGGCTCATGTGCAGGCCGGCCATCCGCCGGCGGTTTTGTATGAAAGGTTGATTTCTGTGAAGATCATCGGCGTTACCGGCCCCACCGGGGCGGGCAAGACCACCCTGCTGCTCCAGGCGGAGAAGCTGGGGGGAGCGGCCATCGACTGCGATCTGGTATACCACGAAATGCTGGAAAGTGATATTGCCTTACAGGAAAGGCTGGAAGCCATGTTCGGCCCTCTGCGGGACGAGAGCGGCGTGGTGGACCGGAAAAAACTGGGGACCCTGGTATTCGGCGATCCGGAAAAGATGGCACAGCTCAATGCCGTGGCGCAGCGGGCCACAGTGGACCGCACCCGGCAGCTGGTGGAGGAGTACCGCCGCCAGGGACGGGAACTGGTGGTGATCGACGCCTTTGCCCTGATGGAGAGCGGACTGGGTGAACTGTGCGACTTCACCATCGCCGTGGTGGCACCGCCGGAGGTGCGGGTGGCGCGGATCATGGCCCGGGAGGGTATCTCGGAGGAATATGCCTGGGCCCGGGTCCGGGCCCAGCGGCCCAATGAGTACTATGCCGCCGTCTGCGGCTATACACTGGTCAACGACTGCGCCGCGCCGGAGGAATTTTCCCGGCGGGCGAGGGCGCTGTTATGTGAATTATTGGAGCGGAATACAGAATCATAAGGATTATCAGATGAAGGAGGTCATTTCCATGAGTGAACCGAAAGAACTGACCCGGGGCGAGGAGCTCCGGAAAGCGCTGAACTATGACAGGAAAAACGGGTACGACCGGCTGCTGCCCGGCGAGCGGGAGGCCATGGAGGAGTACTGTGCTGGCTACAAGCAGTTTCTGGACGCGGGCAAAACCGAGCGGGAGTGCGTGGACCGGGCGGTGGCTCTGGCGGAGGCATCCGGGTTCCGGCCCTATGCCCGGGGAGAGGCGCTGAAGGCCGGGGACAAGGTTTATCGGGTGAACCGGGGCAAGTCCGTCATGCTGGCGGTCATCGGCCAGGAGAGCCTGGAGAAGGGGGCCCGCATCGCCGCGGCCCACATTGACTCTCCCCGGCTGGACCTGAAGCAGAATCCTCTCTATGAGGCGGATGAGCTGGCTTTTCTCAAGACCCATTACTACGGCGGCCTGCGCAAGTATCAGTGGGTAACCATTCCTCTGGAGCTCCACGGCGTGGTGGTCCTGAAAAGCGGCCAGGTGATTCGGGTCTCGGTGGGCAATGGGGAGGGAGATCCCCTGTTTACCATCGACGATCTGCTGCCTCATCTGGGAGTGGAGCAGTCCCGTAAGCCTCTGGGAGAGGCCATCCCCGGCGAGAGCCTGAATATTCTGGTGGGCAGCCGTCCTCTGGCCGATGACGAGGGCAAGGACCGGGTGAAGCTGGCGGTGCTGGAGCTGCTCAACCGGAAATACGGCATTGTGGAGGAGGACTTCATCTCCGCCGAGCTGTCCGCTGTTCCCGCGTTCCGGGCCTGCGACATCGGCTTCGACCGCTCCATGATCGGCGCCTACGGCCACGACGACCGGGTCTGCGCTTACGCCTGTCTGGCGGCTATTCTGCAGCTGAACGCCCCCCGTCATACCGCCGTCTGCGTCCTGGCGGACAAGGAGGAGATCGGTTCTGAGGGAGTTACCGGCATGAAATCCGCCGCCTTTGACACCTTTATGGAGGACCTGTGTCAGGCGCAGAATGTGCCGGTCCGGGCCTGCTATGAAGCGTCCTTCTGCCTGTCCGCCGACGTGACGGCGGCCTATGACCCCAACTTTGCCGAAGTGTATGAAAAGCGGAACAGCGCTTTTGTCAATTACGGTCTGGGCCTGTGCAAGTACACCGGTGCCCGGGGGAAATCCGGGGCCTCCGATGCCTCTGCCGAACTGGTGGCCCGGGTGCGGCGGATTCTGGATGACGCCGACGTGGTCTGGCAGATGGCCGAACTGGGCAAGGTGGATGCCGGCGGCGGCGGCACGGTGGCCATGTTCATGGCCGAGCGGAATATCGACACGCTGGACGCCGGGGTTCCGGTCCTCAGCATGCACGCCCCCTTTGAGACGGTGGGCAAACTGGACTGCTATATGACCTTTAAGGGGGCCAAGGCAGTTCTCGAAGAATCGTAAAAAGGAAAGCAGGGGCCGCTTTTAGCGGCCCCTGTTCCGGGAAAGGGGATTGGCAGCGACATGGTGAATCAGCTCTTGAACTGGCTGCGGCGGGATGTGGTGTTCTCCGCCGCCCTGGTGCTGGCGGTTTTATCCTGCCTGGCTGTTCCCCCCAGCAAAGCCTACCTGTCCTACATCGACTGGGATACGCTGATTATCCTGTTCTGCCTGATGCTCATTGTCGAGGGACTGCGGCGGCAGGGAGTTCTGCAGTACGTTGCCGGCCGGGTGCTGGGCCGGGTAAGCACAGTCCGGGGACTGGCCGCCACGCTGATTTTTCTGTGCTTTTTCAGCAGCATGCTCATCACCAACGATGTGTCTCTGATTACCTTTGTCCCCTTCGGAATGATGATGATGCGCATGGCCGACATGAAGGAGCGGCTGACGTACACCGTCACGCTGATGACGGTGGCCGCCAACCTGGGCAGCATGTTCACCCCCATCGGGAATCCTCAGAATTTGTACCTGTTTGCCCTGTCCGGGCTGACTGTTCCGGAGTTTCTGGCCCTGACCGGCCCCTTTGCCGCCGGTGCCGCAGTACTGCTGGTCCTGTGTATCTTTTTCGGATACCGGCAGTCCCATTTGACCATTCAGGTGGGAAATTCCACCTGTCTGCATGGGAAAGCGACGGTATTTTATGGGGTGCTGTTTGGCCTGTGCGTCCTCACGGTCAGCGGACTGGTGCCCCATGCCGCCCTCTTGGTTCTGGTGACGCTGGTGCTGCTCTGGAAGGACCGGAGCCTGTTCGCCCGGGCGGATTACACGCTGATCTTTACGTTCGTGTTCTTTTTCATCTTTGTGGGCAATCTGCAGCAGCTGGAGGGGCTCCGGGCGTGGATCAGCGGAGCGCTGGCGGGACACGAGAAACTGATGGGTGTCCTGGTCAGCCAGATCATCAGCAATGTGCCGGCCGCCATGCTTCTGTCGGGGTACAGCGGAAATATTCCGGACCTGATTATCGGCACCAATCTGGGCGGTCTGGGGACACTGATTGCCTCCATGGCCAGTCTGATCTCCTATAAGCAGCTGGCCGCCCAGTATCCCCATAAAAAGCGGAAATATCTGATTGTGTTTACCCTGGTGAACGTGGGATTTCTGGCGATTTTGTACTGCCTTTGAGGGTGGAAAGGATGAGAGAGATGGAGTGGAACGAGACGGCCTGGCTGGAAGAATTTGTCCGGGCAATGAACCGCGCCTTCCCGGGCCGGGTGGAGTGCATCGGGCTGCAGGGCAGCCGGGGCAGGGGAGAGGCCGGTCCGGACAGCGATATTGACATGGTGGTCATTTTGGACCGGCTGGAAGCCGGCGACCTGGAGCGGTATCGGCGGGCGACGGAAGTTCTCCCGAACCGGGAGCTGCTGTGCGGCTTTGTCTCCGGCCGGTCCGAGCTGGAGCACTGGGAGCCCTCTGAGCTGTTCCAGTTTTACCACGATACCCGCCCTCTGGTGGGAGGGCTGGAGTTTCTCCGGGAGAAATTCGGCCGGGATGACGCGGCCCGGGCGGTGCGGATCGGGGCGGGAACCATTTACCACGCCTGTGTCCACAACGCTCTCCACGAGCGGGATCCGGAGCTGCTGGCCGGCCTGTACAAGTCTGCTGTCTTTACCCTCCAGGCCTACTACTTCTATGAGACAGGTTGGTATGTGGCTAGGCATCGGGCTCTGCTGGAGCGGCTGACCGGGGAGAATCGGGAGATTCTGGCCCGGGCGCTGGCCCTCCGGGCGGGGGAAACGCCCGACCTGGAGGCGGACGGCGACCTGCTGTTCCGCTGGGCGGGGGCGCTGCTGCGGGAGTGCTGAACCAAAATAATGGGCGCGGACCATCGGTCCGCGCCCAGCTTTTATCTGCTATCCCTCCGACGGCCGGGAGATCAGCAGCCCCAGGGAGTTGTCCTCCGCCTGGTCCCCGGCGGACAGGCTCAGGTAGGTCCCGTCCCGGTAGTACATATCGCCCACCGTGACTCCCTCCAGGGAGGTCTCCATCCCCAGGCCCTCGGTGACACTCTGATAGCCGGCCTCCTCCACCGCCTGGAGATAGTCCTGCACCTCCGTCCGAGACAGGCCATCCATCTGGACGGCGAAGAAATCATAGCCGGCGGAGGTGCCCTCCATGGAGGCGGTCACCGTACCGACCTCCGGCTCCGGCACCGCCCGGGTGAAGTCGTTGTCCGGCCACTGGTTGGTCTCGGTCCAGGGAGTGACGGAGATGTCGGGCGTGGGGGGCGTGCCGCCTCCCACGCCGCAGCCAATCAGGAGGGCCAGCGCGCAGGATAAGAATACCAACAGGATTCGTCTCATTTCAGTCTCCTTTCTACCTTCCGCACCCGGACGGCCAGCACCACGCACACAGCCAGAGCGGTCAGCTGGATCGCCAGGTAAACCTGGGGCGGAAACATGGGCTCCGCTGTGGCCACCAGGACGGCGGTGGGGCCGTCGGCGCCGCCGATGACCCCCTCTATATCAGCGGGATGATACCCCAGGGCAAAGGGAAAGAGGACCGCAAGCAGGGGAAGGGAGGACAGCAGACACCACCCCCCAATGGCGGTGAGCAGCCACCGCAGCAGCTTCAGATACCGGCGGGCGGTGTTCTTCTGAGACTGTTCCATGGCCTGTACCGCTGCCTGCCCCGCCTCCTCCTTGGTCAGGGTGGGGGAGAGGGACCGCTCCCCCTGGATCAGTTCCACCAGAGAGATGTTCAGTTCGCGGGCCAGAGGCTCCATGATCTTCCAATCCGGAAATCCCTTTCCGGTTTCCCACTTGGATACCGCCTTGTCTGTCACATGGAGCCGGTCGGCCAGCTCTTTCTGGGTGATCCCCTGTTCCTTTCTCAGCCGGGCCACAAAGGACCCGAATTGCATGCTATCCATGATAGGCCTCCTTCACTCCCCGCCATCATACCGAAAAAGCGGCCAAAAGACAACCTACGAAAAGTAGAAT
>CALWVX010000004.1 GCA_944385065.1 uncultured Oscillospiraceae bacterium
AAGAGGGTGGTCAGCTTCAGCTGGTCCATCATCTCCATATACCACCGGTGGATCTCCCGCTTGGTCAGGGCGTCCAGGGCGGAAAAGGGCTCATCCAGCAGCACCACGCCTTTCGACCCCAGAAAGGTGCGCAGCAGCGCCGCCCGCTGCCGCATGCCGCCGGACAGCTGGGCCGGATACTTGTCCTGGGTTCCGTCCAGGCCGAACTGTTCGAAATACACCCGGGCCTTCTCCCGGGCCAGCCGGGGCTTCTCCCCCTGAATCACCAGGGGAAGAGCCACATTGTCCAGAATCTTCTTGTGGGGCAGCAGCAGGTCCCGCTGGAGCATATAGCTGATCCGCCCCGGGCGGCCGGTGATCTCCTCCCCGAACAGGAACACCTGTCCCTGCTCCGGCTTCTCCAGGCCGGACAGGGAGTGGAAGAGGGTGGTCTTTCCCGCTCCGCTCACCCCCAGCAGGCACACCAGCTCCCCCTGCTCCAGGTGGAGGGACACATCCTGAATGATGACCCGGCCGTCATATGCCTTTGTGATGCCCTCCGCCCGGAGGGCGGAGACGGACTGGCCGCTCATTGGGGCAGATAGTCGTTGGAGAAACCGGTGTTCTCCGGAATATCCACGGCCACCAGATCGTTCTCGTTCAGCCAGTTGTAGAAGGCATTCCAGCGGGCGGGGTCGATATAGCCCCACTGCTCCACCTCGGCCTTGTACTGATCGGCCATCCACTTCTGGCTCTCCACGATCAGCTCCTCGCTAGCTTCCAGAGATCCGGTGGTGTCCCCCTCGATCAGCATCTGGGCGGCCTCCTCCGGGTGCTCGATGGCGTACTCGTATCCCTGAGCAGCAGCGGACAGGAAGGCCTTGGCGGTGTCGGGGTCTTCGGCCAGGAAGTCGTTGTTGGCGATGATGATGGGGGTGTAGTAGTCAAACACCGGGTCGATGTCCTTGAAGTAGAAGTAGTCGAAGTCCAGGCCGGCCAGCTGGGCGTTGATGCCGCCCCAGCCGTAATAGACCCAGATGGAATCCGTGAGATGCTCCATCAGGGCACCGGGCTCGTCCTCCAGGGTGTAGGGGATCAGCTCCACCTGGGAGAAATCGCCCCCGTCCGCCTCCACCACCTGCTTCATGATGGCCAGCTCGATCTCGCCGTTATAGGTGGAGTAGGAGTGGCCCTCCAGCCCGCTGGGCCGGTCCATTCCCTCTCCGGCCCGGGAGATAATGCCGGAGGTGTTGTGCTGAAGCAGGGCGGCCACGCCGGTGACCCCCAGGGGCTCCTCCCGGGCAAAGGCGGCGGCCAGGTTGTCCTGGACCGTGACGGCAAACTCCACCTGGCCGGCGGCGCAGATGGCGGTGGCCCCGTCCTCCGGGGGCTGCACAATGGACACGTCCAGACCGGCGTCCTCGAAATACCCCAGGGCCTGGGCCACATACAGGCCGGTGTGGTTGGTGTTGGGGGTCCAGTCCAGACAGATGGTCACCGGGGTGAGCTCCGTCTCAGAGTTGTCGCCGCCGGGGGCGGCGGAACTGCCGCCCTGGCTGGAGGCGGAACCGCCTCCGCCGCAGGCGGTCAGAGACAGGCACAGAGCCAGGGCCGCGGCAGCGGCCCCCAGGCGCTTGTAATTCTTCATGGTTTGAATCGTTCCTCTCGATTTTTCTGGTTTCGGCGCGCGGTTTAATCGTTGCGCTCAATTTTCTCATAGGCCTCCCAGGGCATGGTCAGACGCCGCAGCACCGTCACCAGGGCCATGAGCAGCAGGCTCACCACCACAATGAAGATGATCACCGCGAACATCCGGTCGAAGGCATAGGCCTTCCGCACCCGGGTCATGTACACGCCCAGGCCCTCAAAGCCGCCCAGCCACTCGGAGATGACCGCCCCCACCACCGCGTAGGATACGGACACCCGCAGCCCGGAGAAGAAAAAGCTCAAAGCGGCGGGAAATTCCAGGTGGCGGAAGATCTGCCAGCGGCTGGCCCCCATGGAGCGCAGCAGGTCGGCGGCCGCCTTGTCGGTGCTGGCATATCCCTCCAGCAGGCTGACGGCGATGGGAAAGAAGGTGGTCAGGGCCACCAGCGTCACCTTGGGCGCCATGCCGAAGCCCATCCACAGCACCAGCAGGGGGGCGATGGCCACGGTGGGGATGGTCTGGGTCACCACCAGCAGCGGGTAGAGCGCCCGGTACAGCGGGCGCACCCGGTGCATCAGGGTGGCCAGCACCAGAGCCACGGCGATGCCGATGGCCAGCCCCAGGGCCGCCTCCTGCAGGGTGACGGCGGCGTTGTCCATCAGAGTGGGGAACTCCGTCACCAGAGCGGAGGCCACCTGACCCGGACTGGGGAGCATGAACTCCGGCACCAGTCCTCCCTCGCAGACCCCGAACCAGATGGCAATCACCACCAGCAGGGTCAGCAGGGCGGGGAGCTTACTGGTGATGCTTGGTGACTTTTTCATCAATGGTCAGCACAGCGCCGTTGGGCTTGTACACCAGCTTGGTATAGGCAGAGATCTTTTCGCTGCCCGCCTTGGCGGCCACTTCCATGCAGTGCTCCAGGATCTCCACCAGCTGGTGCAGATCATCCCCCTCAATGGAGGTCTCGCTGGGACCCACATAGTAGTGCAGTCCGGTGGAGCGGATGTAGTCGATGACTTCATCCACGATGCGGACGGCCTCGTAGTCGTCCTGCTTGTTGGGCTCGATCTGGATGGCGATGCTTGCTTTCATGGGGAAAACCTCCTAAAAAATAAATCGGAACCTCCGCCATGTCTACGCCATGCGGACGCTCCGATCAAAAACCGACCTTCCTACGTTGGCGTTACCAAACAGGTTCAAAGGGTCTAAGGCCTTTCGCCTTACTCTCAGCCGCGCAGCAGCTCCCCTGGCGTATGGACTTGTCTTTCAGTTCCGAGAACGGGCTGTCTGGGCCCGTTTCGCCCGTTAGTATAGCACACCCTGTTTGAAAACGCAACCCACTTTTTTCACCTTCCGCGGCAGATTGTAAAAGAACTGTAAACACGCCGCCTTTCAGCTTCCTTTCAGGAATCCGCGCTATTATAATGAAATCCATGATCACTCTGGAGGCTGCCATGAAAATCCTGATTGTGGAAGACGAGCGCCTGCTGGCCGACTCCCTGAAGACCCTGCTGGAGAAGAAGGGGTTTCAGGTGGAGGCGGTCTACGACGGCGAAAGCGGCGAGGAATACGCCGAGCTGGGGGTCTATGACCTGCTGATTTTGGACGTGATGATGCCCAGGCTGGACGGCTATGAGCTGGCCCGGCGGGTGCGCAGCAAACGGTGCGGCACCCCCATTCTGATGCTCACGGCCCGCTCCGCCCTGGAGGACCGGGTCCAGGGTCTCAACGCCGGGGCGGACTACTACCTGACCAAGCCCTTTGACAGCCGGGAGCTGCTGGCCTGCATCAACGCCCTGCTCCGGCGGCAGGGCAGCCAGGTGGACGAGCTGGCCCTGGGCAACACCGCCCTGGACCTGTCCACCGGCATGCTGATCTGCGGCGGGCACAGCGTCCGCCTGTCGGCCAAGGAGTTTGACGTGATGCGGGCCCTGCTCCGGTCGGGGAGCGCCAACCTGTCCAAGGAGAGCATTCTGGCCCGGGTCTGGGGCTATGACTCCAACGCCACGGAAAACCATGTGGAGGTCTATGTGGGCTTTCTGCGCAAAAAACTCTCCAGCATCGGCTCCAATATCCGGATCGTGGCCATCCGCCGCCTGGGATACCATCTGGAGGTGGAGGAGACATGCTGAAGCGGCTGCGCCTGAAATTTGTGGTCATCAACATGACCATTGTCACCGCCATGCTGTGCGTGATTTTCGCGCTGGTCTATCACTCCACCCGGGTGGACCTGGAGGCGGAAAACCTGAACATGATGCGGGCGGTCGCCGCCTTCCCCGCCCTGGACCGGCCGGGGCGGCTGGATGAGCTGCCGGAGGAGGTGCGCCTGCCCTACTTCATTTTACAGATTGAGGAGGACGGAACCGTGTCCGCCTTCGGGGGCGGATACTACGACCTGTCCGACCAGGACTTTCTCCAGGCTCTGGCGGACCAGGCCGCCCGCCGCCCCTCCGACACCGGCGTGCTGGAGGAGTACGGGCTGCGCTTCTGCCGGGTCTCCACCCCCATGGGGGAGCGGCTTGTGTTCTCCGACATCTCCAGCGAACGGGCCACCCTGAACAGTCTGGTGCGCACCTGTCTGCTCATCGGGTCGCTCAGCTTTCTCGTCTTTCTGGGGCTGAGCCTGCTGCTGGCCCGCTGGGCCGTCAAGCCGGTGGAGCTGGCCTGGCAGCAGCAGCGGCAGTTCGTGGCCGACGCCTCCCACGAGCTGAAAACACCCCTGTCCGTCATCATGACCAACGCCGAGCTGCTCCAGGGGACGTCCCAGGACGGAGCAGAGTCCGCGGCGGCGGCCGGCCACATTCTCACCGTCTCCCGGCAGATGCGGGAGCTGGTGGAGGGGCTTCTGGAGCTGGCCCGGGCCGACGGCGGGCTGATCGCCGCCGACCGTGCCGCCGTGGACTGGAGCGCGGTGGTGTCGGACGCGGCCCTTCCCTTCGAGCCGGTCTTTTTCGAGCGGGGGCTGACGCTCACCACCCATGTCCGGCCGGGCCTCACCGTGTGGGGCTGCGCCGACCAGCTGCGGCAGGTGGTGGATATTCTGCTGGACAACGCTCAGAAATACGCCCTCGCCCCCTCCACCGTCTACCTCCACCTGAACCGCTCCGGACACAGCCGCTGCCTCCTGACGGTGGACAACCGGGCCGCCCCCCTCTCCCCTCAGGGGCTGCGGGACATCTTCAAGCGCTTTTACCGGACAGACCGGGCCAGGAGCCAGGACGGCAGCTTCGGCCTGGGGCTGGCCATTGCCCGTCAGATCGTCTCCGCCCACCGGGGCCGCATCTGGGCGGAGAGCCGGGAGGGGCGCGTCCGCTTTTACATCGAGCTTCCCCTCCGCTGAACCCGGGCGCGCCTGTCGGCGCGCCCGGATTTCTTTTCCGTTTGTTCACAGCTTCTTTCAGGGGACTTTCAGCGTCGGGTAGTAAAGTAAAGTCAGGCTCGAACCGCTTTTTCTTTCTCTCACAAGGCCGGCTGCCCGCCCGGGTGACGCCCAAAGCGGCAGACCAACTTCTCCGCCCAGCCGGGCGTTTTCATAGAGCGGGAGGGAGCGGCAGATCCGCTCCCTCCCCCATTGTTTCCAGAATGTTTACATTTTCCCTCCCGATTCTTTCAGCTCTTCTTCAGCGTCGCCCGCTACAATAGGCTCCGAACCAATGGAAGGAGGCAAACGCCTTGATCGAAATCGAGCACCTTACCAAGCGATACGGCGCCGTCACCGCTGTATCCGATCTATCCCTTCAGATCGGAAGCGGACAGATTTACGGCTTTCTGGGCCCCAACGGAGCCGGGAAATCCACCACCATGAACATCATGACCGGCTGCCTGTCCGCCACCCAGGGGCATGTGCGCATCGGGGGCTATGACATTTTCGAGGAGCCCAGGCAGGCCAAAAAGCTGATCGGCTATCTGCCGGAGCAGCCGCCCCTGTACCTGAACGAATCCCCCCTGGAGTACCTGCGCTTTGTGGGCCAGGCCAAGGGGCTGAAAGGGAGCGAGCTGACCGGACAGATCGACGCGGTGATGGAGCAGACCGGCATTCAGGAAATGAAGAACCGCCGGATTTCCGCCCTGTCCAAGGGCTACCGACAGCGGGTCGGCATCGCCCAGGCCCTGCTGGGCGATCCCCAGGTGGTGATTCTGGACGAGCCCACCGTGGGGCTGGACCCCCTCCAGATCATCGAAATCCGGGATCTGATTCGGGAGCTGGGCCGCAGCCGCACCGTCATTTTCAGCTCCCACATTCTCTCGGAGGTCCAGACCGTCTGCGACCAGATCATCATGATCGCCCACGGGCATCTGGTGGCCTTCGACACCCCGGACAACCTGGAGCAGAAGCTCCTCGCCCCCAGCGAGATCGCCCTCACCGCCCAGGCCGACCCGGCCCGGGTGGAGGCCCTGCTGGCCGGAGTCCCCGGGGTGGCCGTCGCCGAAATCCGCCAGGAGGAGCAGGGGCGCACCGCCGCCCGGGTCCTCACCGGCGGGCGGGACATCTTCCAGGCATCCCGGGACATCTTCCTGGCCTTTGCGGCGGAGCAGACCGTTCTGCTGGAGCTGACTCCCAAGCGGGCCAGCCTGGAGGACGTGTTCCTGGAGCTCACCGAGTCCGACGCCCCGGACCAGCCCCAGCGAGAGGAGGAAGCTGTATGACCGCCATATTCCGCCACGAGCTGCGGACCGATTTTCATACCCTGACCACCTATCTCTTCGGGGCCTGCCTGCTGGCCTTTATCGGAATCTGGGCCATGATGTACAACATCCAGGCCTCGGTGAGCAATTTCGAATATGTGCTGGGGGACAGCTGTCTGGCCTTTGTGGTGATCGTGCCCATTCTCACCATGCGGACCCTGGCGGAGGAGCGCCGGCAGAAGACCGACCAGCTGCTCTACTCCCTGCCCATTACCTCCTTCCAGGTGGTGCTGGGCAAATATCTGGCCCTGCTGACGGTCTACGCCGTTCCCCTGTGCCTGATCGCGGTCTATCCCCTGATCTTCGCCCAGTATGGAGAGGTCTATCTGCCCACCTCCTACGGCTCGCTGTTCGCCTTCTTCCTGCTGGGGGCCGCCCTTCTGGCCGTGGGGATGTTCCTGTCCTCCCTCACGGAAAATCAGGGCTTTGCCGCCGGCATCGGCATCGCCGTCATTCTGCTCAACTACTACAGCGTCAGCCTGTCCGAGTATGTGTCCTCCACCGCCTTCGGCTCCGCCGCGGCCCTCTATGTGCTGATTCTGCTGCTGGGGCTGCTGATCAAGTATGTGACCCGGAACGAAAAGCTGGCCTGGGGAGTGGGACTGGTCCTTCTGGCTCTCACAGTGGCCGCCTACTTTGTCGACCCCGGGGCCTTCGAGGGGCTGCTCCCCCGGATCATGACTCAGCTGTCCCTCTTCGAGCGGTTTTACGTCTTTGTCAACGGCGTCTTTGACTGGACCGCCGTGGTCTATTACGTCACCGTCATTGTGTTCTTCCTGTTCCTGTCGGTCCAGTCTCTGGAGAAACGGAGGTATAACTGATGAAACTGCCCAGTCTGCCATCCCAGCCCCGGCGCACGGGCGGTTCGGGCAACGCCCTGCGGGGAGGCGCCTATTCTGTGGCGGTCACCGCGGTGGTGCTGGCCATTCTGGTGGCGGTCAACGTGTTCGCCTCCGCCCTGCCCTCCACCGTGACCCGCCGCGACATCAGTTCCGCCCAGCTCTACTCGGTCACCAGCAACACCAAAGCGGTGCTCAGCGCCCTGACCGAGGATGTGACCATCTACTGGATCGTCCAGTCCGGCCAGGAGGACGGGGTGATCGAGAACCTGCTGGACAAGTACGACAGCCTGTCCGACCACATCCAGGTGGTCAAGCGCAACCCGGACGTCTACCCCACCTTCGCCCAGCAGTACACCGATGAGGAGGTCATGAACAACAGCCTGGTGGTGGAGTGCGGGGACCGCAGCCGCTACATCCCCTTCACCGACATCTATCTGGGGGAGGTCAATCCCTACACCGGCGGCTACAGCGCCACCGACTTTGACGGCGAGGGGGCCATCACCTCCGCCATCGACTATGTGACCAGCCAGGAGCTGCCCAAGCTCTATCTGCTGGAGGGCCACGGGGAGGCCGAACTGCCCGAGGGCTTTCAGGAGCAGCTGGAGAAGGAAAACATTGAGCTGGCATCCTTCTCCCTGCTCACGGTGGACCAGATTCCGGAGGACGCGGACTGCGTCATGATCTACGCCCCGGAGAGCGACCTGTCCCAGGAGGAGGCGGACATGCTCGCCTCCTATACGCAAAGCGGAGGCCGCCTGCTGGTTCTGGCAGGTCCCGCCCGGGAGAGCGACCTGGCCAATCTGTACAGCATTCTGGCCGACTACGGCGTCACCCCGGTGGAGGGGATCGTGGTGGAGGGGGACCGGGCCCACTACGCCTTCCAGCAGTCCCTCCTGCTGCCCGATCTGAACAGCCACGAGATTACCGACTCCCTCACCGAGGAAAACTACCTGGCCATTCTGCCCATCGCCCAGGGACTGGACGTGTCCGGCGCGGGCAGTCAGGTCACCTCCCTGCTCACCACCTCGGAGCAGTCCTTCAGCAAGGTCGCCGGATATGACCTGGAGACCTACGAAAAGGAGGAGGGTGATCTGGACGGCCCCTTCTCCCTGGCCGTGGCCGTGGACTGCGGAAACGGCGGGCAGATTGTCTGGTTCTCCTCCAGCGCCTTTCTGGAGGACCTCTACAACGCCTACTCCTCCGGGGCCAACCGGGACCTGACCATGAACGCGGCGGCCTATCTGATCGGCGAGAGCGACGCCATGGCCATCCGCAGCCGGTCCCTCAGCTATGACTATCTGACCATCAACGAGGCCGCAGCCTCCCTGCTCCAGGTGCTCATGATCGGGGTGTTCCCCCTGCTGTACCTGGGATTCGGAATTTATGTGGTGCTGAGAAGGAGGCGTATGCAGCATGTATCGGTCTAAACGGCTCTTGATCCTGCTGGCCGTCCTGGCAGTGGTGTGTGCGGCGGCCCTGATCGCCCTGGGGGCGGAGCATCGGCAGGAACAGATCCAAACCAGCGGCCAGGTTGTCCTGGAGCTCTCCGCCGACAGCGTCCAGACTCTCTCCTGGACCTACGGGGGCGAAACCCTGTCCTTCACCCGGGGGGAGGACGGCGGCTGGAGCTATGATGGGGACGCGGCCTTCCCTGTGGACGAACAGGCCATGGCGGAGCTGCTGGAGCCCTTCACCGCCTTTTCCGCCGCCTTTGTCATCCAGGACGTGGAGGACTTCGGGCAGTACGGCCTGGACGATCCGGTGTGCACCATCTCCATCGGCACCCAGTCGGAGACCTATGAGATCCTGCTGGGCGACTACAGCGCCATGGACGAGCAGCGGTATGTCTCCCTGGGAGACGGCAACGTCTATCTGGCGGTAAACGACCCGCTGGACCAGTACGACGCCGCCCTGCGGGACTGCATCCAGAACGACCGGGTCCCCGCTCTGGACCAGGTGACCAGTCTCACCTTCTCCGGCGCGGAGGACTACACGGTCTTCTATCAGGAGGACGGCTCCGCTTACAGCTATTGCGAGGAAGATGTGTACTTCACCGACCGGGACGGAGACACCCTCCCCCTGGACACCAGCCGGGTGGAGAGCTATCTGAGCGCCCTGTCCAATCTGGTTCTGACCAACTATGTGACCTACAGCGCCTCGGACGAGGACCTGGCCCAGTACGGGCTGGACGATCCGGAGCTGACCGTCTCGGTGGACTACACCGGAGAGGATGAGAACGGCGGGGAGATCTCCGGCACCTTCACCCTTCACCTCAGCCGGGACCCGGAGGAGCGGGCCCGGGCGGAGGAGAGCCGGGAGGACGGGAGCGACGGCGAGGAGACCATCACCGCCTATGCCCGGGTGGGAGGCTCCCCCATTGTGTACAGCATCACCTCCCTGGAGTACACCGACCTGATGGCGGCCTCCTATGACGACCTGCGCCACCGGGAGGTGCTCACCGCCGATTTCGCGGACATCCAGCAGATCGACGTCACTCTGGAGGGAGAGACCCACACCTTTACCGCCCAGGGAAGCGGAGAGGATCGGACCTGGTCCTATCAGGAGCAGGAGATCGAGATGGAGGACCTCCAGTCGGCCATTGAGGACCTGTCCGCCGACCGCTTCACAGACGAGGACCCCGACCAGCAGCTGGAGATCTCCTTCACCGCTTATCTGGACAACGAGAACTTCCCCCAGGTGGAGGTGTCCCTCTACCGCTATGATGGGGAGTCCTGTCTGGCCGTGGTGGACGGCACGCCGGTCTGTCTGATCCCCCGCGGGTCGATGGTGGACCTGGCGGAGGCGGTCCAGGCCATCGTTCTCCAGGGCGATTCTCCGGAGGAGAGCTGACCGGTTCCTCCGTCCTGTTTTCCAAGAGCCGGCGCCCTTGCGGGCGCCGGCTCTTCGCCTCTCTCCATTCCATCGGCCGTCCTTGACAACCCCCACGGGGCAGGGTATAATGGCAAAAAGTTAGATTTTTCTAACTATTTACCCGGCGGCTTCCCGGACTCAGGGGCTTCCGCCGGAGCGGACTGCGGAGCGTACCATGAATCTGACTATTCTTTACGGCCTGCTGATCCCTTTTGCCGGAACCGCTTTGGGGGCAGCCTGCGTCTTTTTTCTGAAAAGCGGCCTGGGCGACCGGGTGCAGCGTGTTCTCACCGGTTTTGCCGCCGGCGTCATGGTGGCCGCCTCCGTCTGGAGCCTGCTGATCCCGGCCATGGAGCAGTCCTCCGGGATGGGCGTGTGGGCCTTTTTCCCCGCGGCGGCCGGTTTCTGGCTGGGCATTTTGTTTCTGCTGCTGCTGGATCACCTGATTCCCCACCTCCACCAGAAGAGCAGCCAGCCGGAGGGCCCCAGAAGCCAGCTCAAGCGCACCACCATGCTGACCCTGGCCGTGACCCTCCACAACATCCCTGAGGGGATGGCGGTGGGGGTGGTCTACGCCGGACTTTTGACCCAGAACGCCACCATCACCCTCTCCGGGGCGCTGGCGCTGTCCCTGGGCATCGCCATTCAGAATTTTCCCGAAGGGGCCATTCTCTCCCTTCCCCTGCGCTCGGAGGGAGCCGGAGCGGGCCGGGCGTTCGGGTACGGCGTCCTCTCCGGCGCGGTGGAGCCTGCGGCGGCCCTTCTGACCATTCTGGCCTCCGGCTGGATCATCCCGGCGCTGCCCTATCTGCTCAGCTTTGCCGCCGGGGCCATGGTCTATGTGGTGGTGGAGGAGCTGATTCCCGAGATGTCCCAGGGAAGCCACGACCACGCAGGCGTGCTGGCCTTTGCCGCCGGATTCACGCTGATGATGACCCTGGATGTGGCCCTGGGGTAACGGGGCGGTTTTATGCCCGAGTCCCGGCGTCATTCATCCGGAAAAATTTTCTTCTTCGCCAGCAGAAAGGACACGGCTGTTCGCCGTGTCCTTTTGATTTTGGGTCCACATTTTCCAGACCATGCTCCCTCAGTCCCACCAGAAGTACCACACCTTCGACTGCCCCAGAGCATCGGCCAGGGCGCCGATACTCTCCTCGTTCTGATCCAGATCCGGGCAGAGACCGTACTGCTCGACGGCCGTCGCCATGGCCTTTTCCCGGGGAATGGGCGCCGGGAGCAGAAACTCCAGCTCATCGTGGGTCAGGGCCGCGGGGACCGCGCCGAAGCGCTCAAACCAGTACTTCGCCGCCGCCATCAGCTCCGGCGAATCGGGGCAGTCATTCCAGCCCCCGAAGGGCAGCCAGGCAAATACCTCCCAGGGATTTCGCACCGGGATTTTCGCCAAAATCAGGGGGCAGGTCATCCCCGTGTCCGGATTCCAATAGGAGGTGAAGCGGTTGTTGGGCTCGCCGCCCGCCATCTCCCCCAGGACCTCTTTCGACCAGTCCAGGCCGTCCTCCTCGGCCTCCTCCCTGCGCCGGCCGGCCAGCTCGCCGAGCAGCGCCTTCCCGTCTTCCACCGGGGCGCGGCGCACCCTGTTCCGGTATTCCGCCACCCTGTCCGGGTCAAAGGCATAGCCTTCCGCCCCTTCCCGCTCCGGGTCGGAATTCATGATCAGGCACTCCCACAGCGTCTCGTCCGCCCTGACCAGCACCGGGACGAATCCCTCCCGCACCCCCAGCCGGCGGGCATAGCTCAGCGCCGCCGTGATAGGGTCGTCGTCCCGCATGGAGGGGAAATACCGGCACTCACAGTTCAGGTAGGCCATGACAGCCCGGTCCAGGGGAGCCGGCTCCCGGGTGGTCTCGTCCACCTCCTGTCCCTTCCAGTTCTCAAAGCGATTTTCCAGGATCTCCGACACCGCCTGATAGAGTCTCTCGTCAAAGGGGAGGAACAGATACGCCTCCTCCTGAAATTCCCCGGAGTAATACCGCTCCGGGCCGAAATAGTTCAGGGCGCAGTCATCAAAATCAGCGGGGTAATAGGGGAAACCGCCGCCGTAATAGTACCGGGCAAAGGCCTCTCCCTCCTCGTCGAACAGGGCGGAGAACAGCTGCCCGCCCAGAGCGTCCCGGAGGAAGGGGCGCAGGTCGACGTGCTCCGGATCCGCCTTGAACTCCTCCACTGTGTCCCAGCACCGCTCCAGGAACTCCAGGCTCATCAGATCCTGCTCGATGCACCAGCGGAGATAAAAGGCCATGTGGTTATAGGCGCTGAGCTCGTCCACCGGCAGGTGCTTCTCCCGGATGCTCTCCAGGTGCCTCCCTGCGTCGTCCAGGACCCAGGTGCCGTCTGTCTCCCCCTCATCTTCTTCCCAATCCTCCAGGTCCGCCGTATCCGGCCGCTCCGGGTCTATTACAAAGCTGACGTCTTCCATTTTGTCCAGCAGCTCCTCGGCGCTGTGGGCCTGCTTGTACTCCATCTCATCCCGATAGAGGGGGATCACCTGATAGAAATTGACCTCCTCGCCGCCCGGCAGAGTGCAGACTTCCGCCCCCTCCTCCGCCCCCTGCGGCGTGATGAGAATGGCGCCGCACAGCTGGGTATTCTCCGCAAAGGGAGACTGTTTGTCCATAGTGTGGCCCCAGCCCAGCCAGGTGTCGTTGGCAATGGGCAGACGGGCCAGCACCTTCAGCAGTCCGATGGGCCAGTACCACCGCTCCGACTGCAGCGAGTCCGCGTCCAGTTTCCAGTCCGGCGGCAGGGCGACGGCCAGCTCCGCTCGCTCCAGGCGGTGCTCCGACAGCTCCTCGGGCACCTTCATCCGGTGTGCCCCCATCCCCATGGTCACCAGGGTGTAATAGTTCCGCTCCTCCGAGGGTTCCACCACGCAGATGTCCACATGAATGTCCGGAGAGACCAGCTCGTGAAATACGTTCTCCACCGGGCCGAAGTGGGAGGCGATGTGCTCCTCCACCGCCTCCATCTCCTCTTGAGTGTAGCACTCCTCGGGGCCGACGGGGTCGCTTCCTTTCAGGAGAACCAAGCTGGAACGGTCAGGGGTGCCGTCCTCCCCCACCCGCACCTGGAAGGTCACATCCTCCCCGCCGGTCAGACGGTAGATCAGAGTCACGCCGTAATCCAGGTCAAAAAGCGCCGTCTCCAGCTCCCCGTCCCCCGTGCCGGGGCCGGGACAGGTGCTCCAGAGGCCGCTGTCCAGCCGCTCTTTCTGGACACGAAGCCAGTCTCCGTCCAGCTTGGACAGGCCCGCCTCGTTCATGCGGAACACCAGGTCCACCTCCCGTCCCCGGATGGCATAGGGGAAGGTGCAGTACGGGGCGTCCTTCTCATACCGGGCCGGGTTGGGCTGAAAAAGCTCTATAAACCGGACCAGGCCCGCCCCGTTGACCGTGATGCAGGAGATGGAGCGCTGCTTGTCGTCCGCGTCCTCGGCAAGCCCCGCCTGAAGCGTCCGATCCGCGTCGGGGTTAATCCAGTGGTACTCCATCTGCTCGATGGAGGCTCCCTCCCCGATCTCCTTCCGCAGGGTCAGGAACTCATAGTCTCCAGGCTCCAGGGACAGGCCCCGCTCCACGGCCTCCAGGGCCCCGGCCTTGTCCCCGAAGTGGGCTCTCAGCTTGCCCAGCTGCAGCCAACCCCAGGGGTAGTTCGGCTCCTCCCTCACCCCCCGCTCGGAATACTCCAGAGCCTCCTCCAGCCGGCCGCAGTACATCAGGGCACAGGAGTAGCGGTAGTACCACATGCCGCAGCCCCGGGCGCCGGACTCCGAGGCGGGCATCCATTGCGCGGCCCGGTAATACATCGTATATTCGTCCAGATTGTTGCAGGCATAGGAGTACCACAGGGCGATCTGCAGGTCCCGCCGGGCCTGCCGCTGTGTGAACCGGCCCGCGCTCACACCTGCCTTGATGAAGTCAATGAGGTAAGTATACATCTTCCCAAAATAACTGGATACTTCTCCCTCAAAGGACTCCAGCGTCCGAATGTCCTGCACTGACAGCAGGGAGCCGGTCTCCGGGTCCACCTGGGGTTCCGGCTCCTCCTCCGCCAGGTCCACACCCCCGACGTCCCGGCGGAACGCATGGAACTGGGCCCACGGGATACCGCTGGCTTCCAAAAAGTTCCTGGCCGCCTGGAGGACGGGGATCAGGTCCCAGGCGATGAAGTCCAGGTAGCCGTGATAGAGGCCGACGGCCCCGCCCAGGAAGGCCACCGCATCCTCGCCGGCCTGTTCCGTCACCGCCTCCTGGAGGGCGTCCCGGAAATCTGTGATCTTCTTGGCCCGGTCCTCCCCCGCAAAATTTTTCAGGGGGTAGACGAAGAACCCCGCCGCGATGCCGTCTGCATGGAAGCGGTCCACGGTGTCGCTTCGGGCGCTCATATAGTCGTTGATGAGCGCCGGCAGCCGGGTGGAGCCGGTGCAGACGTCCAGCCGCCAGTCCGCGTCTGGGTCCTTCACCGGGTCCAGCTCATAGGCCAGGCAGCTGTGTTCCAGATAGTCGCCGCCGTCCCGATCGTCGGTCAGGCCAAGGTTTTTCAGCATCTGGGGCAGCTCCGCCAGCGAGACGGCGGAGGAAGCGTCCGGTCCCTTCTTCGGGGCGGTGAGCAGGTCAAAGGCGGCCACATGGGCGATGGCGTTAACCTCCCCCAGCACCTGGTCCGTGAGGGTGGAGAGCAGCCACCAGGCCCGCTCCGCGTCCTCCCGCTGCAGGGGCAGGAGCTTTTCACAGTAAACGGCCAGAGCAACCTGCCCGTTCTCCTGCCGCTCCGCCCACACCTGAACCTCTTCCGGCCGGATCTCGTCCTCTCCGCAGCGCAGAGAGAAGTCGGAGGAGGGCTGACGGCCCACCCAGATGTTCCAGTGTTCCAATACCGACTTCGGGGCATGGGCCCGGAAGTAGACCAGGGGGAACAGGGCGGAGCGCACTCCCTCCGGCGAGAGGATCAGCTCATATTTCTCCCCGTTGAAGCCAATTTCAAAGGCGACGCGGCTCAGGGCCAGGTTCAGCGCCCCCTCGCACTTGGCCACGACCTCCTCCCCCCGCTCCCGGATCTGGTCGGCGTCCATGACGGCGCGCAGCTCCCCCTCGATCTCTTCAAAGGCAGTCCATGCCTCCCGCACCCGCTGCCGGAAGGGCTTTTCAAACCGGGGCAGAGCCAGCCGGCGGCGGCAGTCGTCGATCAGATCCTGGGTGTCTTCATCGCCGGGCCGGGCATCCAGCGCCTGTTCAAAATAGCGCAGAGCCGGCCCCTCCTGGTCCAGATAGTAATAGGCATAGCCCATGCGGAAATTCCAGTTATGGTCCCCTTTAAAATATTCCTCATGGGGTTCCAGCAGCGCGATGGCCTTCTCATACAGGGCCCGCTCTCCAGGCTGTGCCAGGTTGTTGTAGGCCCGGGCCAGTTCGCTGTCCATCTCCGGGGTGCGCTCCTCTGCTGGGATGGCCTCCAGCGCGTCGATAATCTTCTGAAACTCGTCGTTGTCGTTCCAAATCCGGCACTGCTCCAGCAATTCCATGCTGCGTCCCTCCTATCGCATGTACTTCCTGTCTCTGTTTTTGTTTCCCAAATCAGGGCGTCCCGGCCCTCCGCCCCGCGGCCCGCTCCATCTCGTCCGCCAGGGCCCTGATCTGAAATTCCATCATGTCCTCCGCCGTCTCAGGAAAAAGAAAGGGCATAGTCTCCGGGATGGCTTTGTAAACCATCATCATGGCAATGGCCAGACTTCCGAACAGCCCCGGGTCCAGCGTCTCGGGCGGCACGCCGAAGACAGCCAATACCTGCCCGAAAAAGGCCCTCTGGTCCCGCCGGAACATCCGGAAGCTCTCCGGCGTCAGACAGCGGTAGACCTCCTGCTCCTCCTCGATAGACAGCACGGCGATGCCTCCCTCGCCGCGGCAGCAGTCCCGCAGGAACCGCTCCACCCCCTGCCGCCAGGTAAGGGAGGGATCGTCTCTCAGCTCCTGCGCGTAGCGCAGGAGCCTGGGCTGCTGACAGCGCAGGGACTGGAGAACCAATTCCTCCTTGGAGGAAAACAGGGAATAAAAGAAGGTCTTGGAGATACAGACTTCTCTGCACAGCAGGTCCACGCTGCTGTGGATCAGCCCCCGCTCGGCAATGCATCGGGTCATGGCCTCCAGCAGCGCCTCCCTGACCTGCTTCCGCTCCTGCTCAGAATAGGACCTGCGCGGCACGCCCAACTCACCTCCGGCAATTTTAAAGACTACAATCAAAAAATGGTGTTTAATATTATAAGCGACAATTCCAGATTCTGCAAGCCGCGGGGCGTTACAATCCTGTCAAATTTTGCCCTGTCCGCTCCTCCCTCCGGAATCCAATGAAAAAGCCGCCGCGGATGATATATCGTCCAAGGCGGCAAAATGATCAAGGAAATGACTGCCGCAGAACTGAACGCAGACTGCCGCACCTATAAACAGCTCTGCAGACCAGGGATATGCGCCGGGCAGGACTCTGCTCGGATACAAATATTTCCGCGCAGCAGAAGCCGTGGCTGTCCATGGCGGGTTCCTTTGCTGACCCCCTTGAATTCCAGTATGATGAATGTTATCCTCTGCTTGGTTGGCAGCGTCTTGTTCCGCATTGAATTGGGGGCTCTCAGCGGAGTCGTATTGAAAAAGACGAGTTTGGGATAGAGTTCATTTCGCTAACCGCGGTCCCCACACAGAAGAGCACTTTTCATATGACATGCTCCCCCTAAAAGAGGCAGAAAAAACGGCTGCCAACATAGGGGGAGCATTCGTCGTAAGAAAAAATAAATCTGATGTTCTCGCGGCGCGCAAACAAAAATTAAAAAATTTTTGAAATTGGCTCAAATTCAAACAAAACTTTAACAATTCTATGTTATGTAATAGGCAGCATCTGAAAGAGATCGAGGAGGGGACTTCGATGGAAAGGTGGAAGCAGATCCTGAACAAGCTTCTGTTTCCCGGAAAAATCGTGACTCTTTTGAGTATTCCAATTTCCGCAGTGCTGCTGATCTACGCATTTGGCTTTGCCCAGGAGCAAAATATCATCGTTTACCTCGCATATGTCTTTTCCGCCTATACGCTGGTCATTGTATGCGCTCAAATTTTTGTCTGGTCAAAAAAGCTTGCCGTCTTGCTGCACCAGAACAAATATATTCACCGGTATTTGACAGATCTCGCGTTCCGGATGCACCTATCGCTCCATCTATCCGTTGGACTCAATCTGATATATGCCGTGATGAAGCTCTTCTTTGGGTTTTACTATCATTCGGTATGGTTTGGAACTTTCGGTGTCTATTACACCTTGCTGGCCGTCATGCGCTTTCTCTTGCTCCGCCATGTCAATCGGAACGCCTTTGGAAAGGAACTCATCCTGGAGTGGAAGCGCTACCGGTTTTGCGGAGCGATTCTGCTTCCAATGACGCTTGCGCTGTCTGGTGTGATCGTTCTCGTCATCGAAAAAAATGAGGGCTTCCAATATCCCGGGTACCTCATTTATGTCATGGCGATGTATGCTTTTTATGCCGTCATCTCGGCGGCCATCCATGTCGTCAAATATAGAAAGCATCAAAGCCCTGTTATGACGGCTGCGAAGGTCATCAGCCTGTCCTCCGCGCTCGTCTCAATCTTGTCTCTGGAGACGGCCATGATCTCTCAGTTCGGGGACAGCAGTGATACATGGTTCCGCCTGGTCATGACTGCATGCACAGGCGCCGGAGTCTGCGCGATCATCCTGGGGATGGCGATTTATATGATTGTCCATTCGACCAAGCAGCTGAAAAAGCTGCAAAAAGATTTTTTGTAAAAGAAGACAGCAAGAGAGGAGAAAAAGAATGATTAAAATTCTTGTCGTTGACGACGATGCCAAGTTGACCCAGAGCGTGTGTACCTATCTCAATGACAGCGGCTATGAAGCCAAGGGCTGTCTCAGTGCTCAGGCCGCTTATGACGCCATGTACAGCCATATTTACGATCTCATTATCTCGGATATTATGATGCCGGGGATCGATGGATTCGAGTTTGCAGAGACGGTGCGCGGCCTCAATAAAAATGTACCCATTCTGTTTATGTCGGCCCGAGACGATCTTCCGGCCAAGCAGAAAGGATTTGATCTGGGGATCGACGATTATATGGTAAAGCCTGTCGATTTCAGCGAACTGCTGATGCGGGTGCGCGCCCTGCTTCGCCGGGCCAATATTGAGGCCAGCCGTAAGCTGACCGTGGGAAACCTGGTCTTGGATGCCGATGCTCTCTCGGCTACGGTGGATGGAGCAGATGTTCCGGTGACCACCCGGGAGTTCAACATCATGTATAAACTGCTGTCCTACCCCAACCACGCCTTCTCCCGCTCCCAGCTCATGGATGAGTTCTGGGGCATAGACAGCGACACCAACCTGCGGGCGGTGGACGTCTATATCACCAAACTGCGGGAAAAATTTTCTGTCTGTCCGGGCTTTGAGATCAAGACGGTCCGGGGCCTGGGCTATAAGGCGGTGCTGAAATGAAGAAGGGAGAACAGAAAAGACTCAAATCCCGATTTCCGCCATCTCTCTTTGCACTGTATCTGGTCACACTGCTGTTGATGTCCGGAATTCACATTGGGCTTGTCACGCTGATCAATGAAAATCCAGGCTGGAACACCTCGGTGCAGATCCTGATCCCAACCGCTTACTGGACCTTGGTAGCGGTGTGCCTGACGCTGTTCACACGGTATCAGATCACCAAAACCTATGACAAGCCCATGAAGGAATTGGCCAAGGCTGCAGAACGTGTGGCACACGGTGATTTTTCCGTCTATATCCCGCCGCTCCACACAACAAATCGTCACGACTATTTGGATCTCATGTTTCTGGACTTCAATAAGATGGTGGCGGAGCTGGGCAGCCTGGAGACCATGCGGACCGATTTTATCGCCAATGTATCCCACGAGATCAAGACCCCCCTGGCGGGGATTCAAAACTACGCCCAGCTGCTCCGGCGGCCTGGACTGACTGATGAGGAACGGGAGACCTATATCTCCGCGATTTTGACCAGCACCCGCCGGCTGTCTTCCCTGGTGACCAATATTCTGAAGCTCAATAAGCTGGAGAGCCAGCAGATCGTGCCGCAGTTTGAGCCCTATGACCTGTGCGGCCAACTGAGCGAGTGCGCCATGGCCTTCGAGCCGCTCTGGGAAGAGAAGAACATTGACTTTGAGGCGGATATCGAGGATCGTGCCACGATTTATGGGGATGCCAGCCTGCTGGAACTGGTTTGGAACAACCTGTTGTCCAATGCCTTCAAATTTACGGAGCCCGGCGGTCTCGTTACCTTAAAGCAGACCTCCGACGATACGCATGTTTTTGTATCGGTATCAGATACCGGCTGCGGGATGTCACCAGAGACACAGAAACATATTTTTGATAAGTTTTACCAGGGAGATACCTCTCACGCCACAGAGGGGAACGGGCTTGGTCTGGCCCTGGCGCTGCGCGTTCTGCAGCTAATGAACGCCGCCATCCAGGTGGACAGCGCCGTGGGCCGGGGCACCACGTTTACCGTGCAAATCCCCACGGAAGAAAAAACGAAGGAAAGCAGTTGATAAGATGCGTGAAGTTCAAAATCCAAATATGGGACATATCGGATATGAGTACCGGGAGATCACAGTTTCCCGGGGGCTGTCCCCCCTGTGCCTGGACAGCTATCCCTGCTTTGGCTGGGAGCCTGACCCCAACCATGAGGCCGGGCAGGTCAGACACTCCAAATGGAGCAGCCGCCCGGGCCAACCCCAAAAGCGGGATATGGTAACACTGTACTTCCGCAGAAAGCGCAGCATCTGCAACAAAGCGGAGCTGACCAGGCTCCAGCGCAATTTTGACAGCTGCATTGCGGAACTTCAGGCGCTGGAGCGGTCCAAAACAACTTCAGCCATGATCGCCGCACTGACGGTTGCGCTGATCGGCTGCGCATTTATGGCTGGAGCTACCTTCGCAGTCACCGCGGAGCCACCCATCATCTGGCTGACGATTCTGCTGGCCATTCCGGGCTTCATCGGCTGGATTGTACCGTATTTTCTCTACCGGAAGCTGGTTCAGAAGAAGACATCCGAGATCGAACCGCTGATGGAAAGCAAATATGATGAAATCGAAGGGCTCTGCGAAAAGGGAAGCCGCCTGATTCATTGAAAAAGGCTGGACACCAAACCAGGTGTCCAGCCTTTTTCATATTTCAGCAACAAAAGCCAAACAGAAAACGGGAAGAACGGCGGTATCTTTGTACAGCCACAGAAAGGAAGGTAACAAAACATGTCAGCTTTGGAACTTTCCCGTCCAGCCGTTCGCAAGACGCTGCGGGAGTTGATCGTCCCCTATCTTCTGTTTTTCTTCGCGGCCAGCTTCTGCGGCTGGCTGTTTGAAGTCGTTGTTTACTGGGTGCAAAACTTTTCGGAGTTTCATTTTGCGGAACTGCTCCTATTCTATCGGGGCGTGCTCCACGGACCCTGGGCGCCCATCTATGGAGTGGGCGCTGTTTTGATGGTCCTGCTCTCTCAGAAAATTGGAAAGCGGCCTGGCCGCTACTTTGTCGTCTGCATGGTTGTCTGCGGTGTCGTGGAGTATGGGACCGCTTGGGTGCTGGAAACCATGTTCCACGCGAAATGGTGGGACTACACCGGCTATTTTCTGAACCTGCACGGCCGGATCTGCGCCGTGAGTCTGATCTTTTTCGCCTTGGCCGGGATGGCCGTCGCCTATCTTGTCGCTCCACGGTTTTGGCGCGTGATCGCCCGGATTCCTATCTCAGGAAAAGCACTGCTCTGCGTTGGACTTACCGCACTGTTTTTGTCGGATCTTGTTCTGTCGCTTGCTGCGCCTAACATGGGACTCGGCGTACAGCTCTGCGGATAAAAAATTTCCCTTTTAATATTGCGCAAACGGAATTCAAGCACTGGACAAATAATTCCCCGTTAAGATAACACCATCAGCAAGAGAGCAAAAAACTTCATCATAAATGCAAAATCAATACAAGGAGATATGCCCTATGAGCGAGCAAAGAGATTATACCGGATATGAATACAAGCAGGTCACTGCGGATACCTGCATGGAGAGTTTGTGGAGGGACAGCCTGGAGCATTTCGGCTGGACGGCGGAGAAAAGCGAGGCCAAGATCGTGAAGCGACTGCCCTTTGCCCTTTGGATATTGGCGGCACCCCTCTCCCTTCTCCCCTGGCGGCCCTTCCAGAAGCAGCTGCGCGACCATGAATCCAGCAAGCGGGTGGAGATCACCTTCAAGCGTGACCGGAAGATTTTCAGAAAGCAGGAACTGGATCAGCTGGAGAGCAAGTTCGAGCACTGTGCCCGATCCATTGAGAGCATGAATGCCTCCAAGGGTACAACGGCCGCGATTGCCGCCAGCTTGGTAGGGCTCTTGGGAACCGTCTGCCTGGCCATCGCCACCTTTGCCTACCTGGCAGGTATGTCGCCGGCGTTCATGGTTGCCGCAGTTCCCGGTTTCCTGGGGTGGATCATCCCCTTCTTCCTGTATCGCGCGATGAAGGCGTCCCGGGAGCGGGCGATCGCTCCTAAGATCGAGGAGCAGCACGAGAACATCTATGACCTCTGCAAATCCGGAAACGAAATTCTTCGCACTTGTGCCTGAACAGCTGATTTTAATATTTCACAAACCAAATTCACGCAAACAGCAAATAATTTCGAACTATCATCATCACAACATCAGGAAAGGAGTCATGAAAGAATGATTGATAAGGAAAATGGCTTTGTGGGCTTTGAATATATGGAGGTCCCCGCCAGGCGCAGCATGGAATCCATGTATGCAGACAGTTATGAAAATTTCGGCTGGGAGTTCGAGGGAAGCTCCAGCCGGGAAGACAAGGCCGACAGCATCACCATGAAATTCAAGCGGGACCGGAAACTCCGGAACAAGGCGGAACTGACCCGCCTCCAGCGGCAGTTTGAGGCCTGCGCCCATGAGATCGAAACGCTGGAGAATTCCAAGGCCACGGCTGCTACCGTTGCGGCATTCACCATCGGCCTGATCGGAACGGCTTTCCTGGGGGGCGCGGTGTTCGCCTATCTGGCCGGTATGCTGCCGCTGATGGTGATTCTGGCGGTGCCCGGCTTTATCGGCTGGATCATCCCCTACTTCTGCTATCAGAAACTTCTGAGAAACCGCGAACGGCAAATCGCTCCCATCATCGACCAGAAGAATGATGAAATCTACTCGGTCTGCGAGCAGGGCTGCCGCCTGCTGAACGCTTAACGGAAAGGAGGATATAACGATGCGCAAAGTGGTAATTGCTTCCCTGGCGGTATCCGGGGTTGCGGCCATCGCCGCCGCTGTGGTCTACCGCTGCAAGAGCCAGCGGCTCTAAGGCTGTTTTCTCGACGGCCCCGGGCGCAGAGGAACGCTGCCAGTGTCCGCAACCCGGCGGTTCGGCTCTGTTCATCTGATATGCCATCCACTATAAGAAAGGAGGTTTTACCATGCTGAAGGTCGTGATTGTCGCGGTTATTGTGGTCGCTGTGATTGCCGTTGGTGCCGTGGTTGCCAAGCGTAAACACTGAGAAAATTCTTTTTCCATATGCGGCCCGGCCGCTTGTTTTCAAAGGCCGGGCCGCGGAAGTTTTATCGCGCCAACATGGAAGCAATCTTAGCGTGTATGGAACCACGCTGGAAAAGATGGTTGTATGGGAAACATCAATCCCCATCTGATCTGGCGCGGCGACCTTGACTTTGCGGAGCGCCTGTTCTGCGCAGCAGATAACTTGGCTCTGGCCATTTTGTCCTATCTGGATTTGGGACGGATTGTCCCTGCCGATGGGAGCGAGATCTCTATCAAAGCCGCCTATGAGCAATATCAGTCAGCAGACATCCATCAGAGTGTCCGTAAACATATGAGCGGAATCCGTATTCCAAACAAGGGGAGCAGGTCATGCACCAGATTTCAATCTTATTAACCAAATACTCAGACTGGATTTCTACACTGGTCTATCATATTGGCGGGCGGGGCTTTACGCATAGTTCCATTGCCCTGGACGAAGATCAAAATACCTATTACAGCTTTAACTTTCGCGGGTTCGCGGTGGAGGCAGTGGAAAAACACCGCCGCCGAGGGGTCAAAAACAGCCGCTGCATTCAGCTGCAGGTTTCAGATGAGGCCTATCTGAAAATCAAAAAGCGGATTCAGGAGATGATGGAAAACCGTTCCGCCTACCGCTATACACGTTTCGGGTTACTCTGCTGCATTCTCCATCTCCCCTTCCGATGGAAAGATCATTACTTCTGTTCCCAGTTTGTTGCAGAACTTCTATCGGAGAGCGGTGCCGCTCCGCTGGAGCGCATGCCGAACTCCTATCTACCAAACCAATTCGCTTCCGAATTATCTGCACTGCCCACCTGTAAAACCATCCTCTGCAACGTCATTTAAAGTCACTTAGCTTTTTAATATTTCATAAACAAAATTCACACATTCGGCACACAGTTACATATTATTCTATGCCTGTCGATGGGCGAGAGCCCACAGGAGAAACATCATTTGGGAGGAAAAAGTCATGAAGAAAAGTAATTTCATCGCGCTGATCCTGGGAACCATCGGAGTTGTGTTCTTCGCCTTGGGCATGTGCATGGCCATGCTGCCCGAGTGGGGAATGTTCAATCAGAGAATCGTCTGCGGCGCCATTGGCCTGGTCGTTCTGCTGATCACCGTGTTTGTCTGGCGGAAGATGGAAGGCAAGGCCCCCATCAAACTCAACGGTAAGGCTGTGGGCGCCGTCGTGGTTGGTGTACTGGGCGCTCTGCTGCTGGGCGTGGGCATGTGCCTGACCATGGTGTTCGGAAAGATGGTGCTGGGGATCGCAGTCGGGCTTGTGGGCATCGTGGTCCTGCTGATGCTGATCCCGCTGACCAAGGGAATCCACTGAGATACATCGTTTAGGCGGGGCCGCAGGCGATTTCACCTGATGGCCCCTTTCCTGTACCATTAGGTAAGAAACTGATCATTTAGAAAGCGGGGGTTCAAAATGAAAAAGTTGATCGTTGGCGTTGTTGTGACCTGTGTGCTGCTGGTCGTGCCGGTGACCGCGGCGGTCCGGATCCTGCGGGATAAGGACAGTCCGGCGGAAAATCAATAAGAAAAGCAGTTGTATTACAAAGTTTGTCTGTGGCTTATAAAAAGTTTGGAGGTATAAAAGCATGAGCGACTATAAGCTGAAAACCGGGAAAATCGGTGAGACGGTCATTGGTGCCTACAAGAAGGTGGAGGACGCCTTTGTAGACAAGTTTTTGGAGAAGGGCGAAGAGGGCGAGACGGATCTTCGCCTGAAGACTGGAAAAGTGGGAGAGGCCGTCGTGAAGGGCTACAAAGAGGTGGAGAATACCGTTGTCGGCGCCTACAAGAAAATCGAGGACGCCTTTGTGGATACTTTCCTGGAGAAGAAAGCCGATTCGGAGAAGAATCCCCCCGAGTCAGATCGCGCAGATGAAGAGACCGCCTCCCGTGCGGAACCGAATGAGGCCGTTCAAGACGTGGAGTCCCACCAGGCATCTTCTGATCGTTCCTGATCGAGGTAATATATGAAAGCGGCAACAGAGGCCACATGCTGGAAGCTATCCTGCATGTGGATGCATCAGGGAAAGGCCAGATGTTTCAGAATGCCATGGACATTATGGCGGACTGAAAAGAGCTGTTGACCATGATTTCCTGCGCCATGCGTGCGGTCCAGGCAAGGTTGGAACCCTTGGATCAGGAATTCGACCTGCGCTATCATAGAAATCCGAACTCTCCATTGAGTCCGGGCTGAAAAGCGGTGCCAGCATTGCAGAAAAAGCGGCCCGCAGGAGGATTGATTTTACGCCGGACAGTATCGCAGAATATATACATGATATTGCCAGGGTACGGGTCATTTGTTCTTTTGTGGACGATGTCTATCTGCCGGCGGACGCATTGTCCCAGCAGGATGATGTTACTGTTCTGGAGTGGAAGGACTCCATCTCGCACTCAAAGCCAAATGGCTACCGGACCCTTCCCCTTGTCATCTCCGTGCCGGTATACTTTTCCTCAAAGAAGCATGCCGTTTCAGTGGAAGTCCAGATCCGCACGATCACGATGGACTTCTGGGCCAGTTTGGAGCATCAGCTCAAATACAAGCATGAGATCAGTAACCAGGAGGATATTGTATCACGGCTTAAAGCTTGCGCAGACCAAATCGACAATCTGGATCAGAACATGCTCCAGATTCGGGAGCAGATCGATTCCTGTCAAGACACCCCCAGCCGAGAAGAACAGCTTATGGAAAAGATTCAGAGATTAAGAAAGAGATTTCCATGGCCTCTGCTGCTCTGGAATTTTTCTGATACAGCAAGGGCTCAACAATCATGCTCTCCCGAACACTTGTGCCGGTCTTCTCTTGAGTAATAGAAGCTCCGGGAAGCCAATTCAGATCTGGCTTGGAAGCAAGGAGCAGCAGAATGAGCGCGCGATGAGCTTTGTAACGAAATAAAAAAGCTCGTCGCAAGCGATATGTCGCTTGCGACGAGCTGGAAGGGGAGGTTAAAATCAATATCTTCTCATGGCCAGAAAAAACCGCCGCGCAGCGGCGGACCCAAACCGGAGCCCAGCGATAGCGGGTCCGGTTTGGAAAGGAGCCGCGACAAAATGAGTGAGAGGTGACTTTTGTAAAAAAGTCGCCGCGAACGATAT
>CALWVX010000005.1 GCA_944385065.1 uncultured Oscillospiraceae bacterium
CCGGCCTTCTGGCCGGCGGCGCTTTTGCGCCGTACGAGCGTTTTGCCGCAGGCAAAACCTCGGCGCAGGCGGAATTTACTTCCGCCGAGCATTTGAATCACCAAAGGGTGGAAGCCGCCTTGGGCGGCTGAAACCCAAAAAGAAAGACATGACCTTTGGTCATGTCTTTCTTTTTGGTACGCCCGAAGGGACTCGAACCCCCAACATTCAGAACCGGAATCTGACGCTCTATCCAATTGAACTACGGGCGCTTATCTTGTGGACGCTCCGCTATTATAGCAGAAAAATTTTCAGTTGTAAAGAGGGAATTTCCCGCCCGCCGGCAATTTTTCCCGAAGGGGCCGCCCCCGGCCTATGGCCGGGGGCGGAACGGCTTACCGATAAGAGTCGGCGAGGGCCTTGAATTTGGGCAGGGCCCGCTGAATCATCTCCGTCTGGACACAGTAGGCCAGCCGCACATGGCCCGGCGCTCCGAAGCCGGAGCCGGGCACCAGAAGCAGATCAAACTGCTTGGCCCGCTCGCTGAAGGCGATGTCGTCGGGCTCCAGGCTGCGGGGGAAGAGGTAGAAGGCACCGCCGGGCTGCACCACATGATAGCCCATCTCCCGCAGGGAGGTGACCAGCAGCTGGGCGTTGCGCTCGTACACCTTCAGATCCGAGGTCATGTCACAGCACAGAGAGGTGACCTGCTGGAACAGGCTGGGCGCGTTCACATACCCCAGGGACCGGCCCGCTCCCGCCACTGCGGCATACACGTCTCCACTGTCGGCAATGTCTCCGGGGACCAGCACATAGCCGATGCGCTCGCCTGGCAGGGACAGGGACTTGGAGAAGGAGTAGCACACAATGGTGTCCCGGTACAGGCTGGGAATCCACTCGGCGGTGAAGCCTTCATACACGATCTCCCGATAGGGCTCATCGGAGATCAGATAAATGGGGTGGCCGTATTCCTCCTCCTTCCGGCGGAGAATTTCGGCCAGCTGCTCCAATGTCTCTTTGGAGTAGACCACGCCGGAGGGGTTGTTGGGCGTATTGACCACAACTCCCTTGGTATGGGGATTGATCGCCTGCTCAAAGGCGCCGAAGTCAATCTGGAATGCCTCGATCTCCGGGGGAATCAGCACCATTTGGGCTCCGGCCCCCTCGATGAACACCTTATATTCCGGGAAGTAGGGGGCAAAGACGATAAACTCGTCCCCCGGGCAGGTCAGGCCGTTGAATACGCAGCACAGGGAAGCCGCCGCCCCCACGGTGATGTAAAACTGGTCGGCAGTGTAATGGGTGCTGAAGCGGCGGTTGAGCGAATCGGCCAGCCGCTGCCGGGCATCCTGGGCCCCCTGGGCGCTGGTGTAGCAGTGGATCAGGTCGGGCTGTTCCCGGAGCAGGCGGATGGCCTCCTCGTTGACAGCGGCAGGGGTGGGAACACTGGGGTTGCCCAGGGAGAAGTCATACACATTTTCCCGGCCCACGACGGCCGCCCGCTGATTGCCGTACTCAAACAGCTCCCGGATCACAGACCGGGCAGTGCCCAGTCCTTTCATTCGTTCAGATACCATAACTGACATGACCTCCTGAAAGCGGACCCGCCGCAGCGGTCCGCCCTTGCTGATACCGTATTATAACACAACCTCCCCCGCTCGTAAAGCGGGCATGTCCACCCCTCTGCGCGCATACAATTTCAATGCCCTCCATCCGCCCGCTGCCTGGAGCGGGCGGAATTTCTGCGTCGAATCGAGACAGAGGGGCGGGAGAGGGTCTGTGAATTGCACGAAGGGAGTCTTTTGCATGATAAAGAATTTGGGGGAAAGTAATCTTTACAAATACTCCATCACACGCTATAATCAAAAAAAATGTAGTCTTGTAGCCGGAAAAGGGGGCGACGGGATGCAGGTCGTGACAGGAAAACCCATCATGCAGCAGATCGTCGCCGGAAGACTGTGCTTTTACCGCCGCCCGTCCCCCTCACCCCAGTTGTACAATGATGACAACTGGCGCGGCGAGACCAGCCGCTTTCACCGGGCCCAGCAGATTGCCATCCGGGAACTGAACGACTTTTACATCCGGGCCCGGGAGGAAGTGGGGGAGACAGTGGCCTCCATCTTCAAAATCCACAGCATGCTGCTGGAGGACCGCAACTATGTGGAAACGGTCCGCTCCTTCATCCAGAACAAGGGCGTGACGGCGGAGTACGCAGTCCAAATGGCCGAGGGGAGCTTCTCCTCCGCCTTCTCCGCCATGGACAGCCCCTATATGCGGGCCAGGGCGGTGGATATTCACGACATCTCCCAGCGGGTGCTCCGGGCCCTCATGGGGGACCGGCAGGAGCTGCCCATGGCCGAGCCCGCCATTCTGGTGGCAGACAGCTTTCTCCCCAGCGAGGTAATGGATATGGACCAGCGGCGGCTGCTGGGGCTGATCTCTCTGAACGGCTCTCTGGACAGCCACACCTCCATGCTGGTTCAGGCCTATCGCATCCCCGCCATTGTGGACGTCAGGCTGCCCGCCAAGTGGGAGGGGCACCTGGCGCTGATGGACTGCTTCACCGGCACCATCTATCTCGATCCGGAACCCGCCCAGCAGAACAAGCTTCGGGAGCGGTATCAGGCCAACGGCTGCCCGGTGCAGTACGCCGCCCCCTGACGTCTCCCCGCCCGTGCTCCCCCTCCCGACAGATTTTCCTTGACGAATGCAGGAAAACTGGGTATAATAAGGTCTACGCTATGCGCTAGTGTGGCTCAGGGGTAGAGCAGCTCACTCGTAATGAGCAGGCCGTGGGTTCGATTCCCACCACTAGCTCCAGGTCGGAGCAGGCAGCGTATCGCTTGCTCCGGCCTTTTTTCGGCACTCTGGGCGCGCTGACGCGCCGCCCTTTTTCCAGCCCGGCAGAGCTTTTCTCCGCCGGGCATTGTAGGTGTGTTTTCTTAAATTTCGTCGTTTTTCCCGTTCCCGCTTGCAAATAAAACAAGCATCTGGTACAATAATAAATTGATGAACCTGCCGACCCATCCGGGTGTTTCCGGACCGGGCCGGCCTGTATCAAGGAGACTGAACAGGCATGGATAAAAAGCAGCGAGAAGACCGGCGTCACCAGGAGGACCTCGCCCTGACCCGCGCTTTGCTGTGGGTGGCGGCCGCTGTCATCCTGGAGGGACTGCTGGTATTTCTCAACCGGTTTTATATCAACTATTATGTAGACGAGATCGAGTTCGTGGTTTTGCTCCAGAACGTGCTGCATGTGGTGCGGATCGGAGCCCTTGTGGTGGCACTGGCCGCCTTTGTCTGGGCCGTCCTTCGGGCTAAAAAAGGAGAAAAAGCGGTTTTGTCCCTGCTGATCTGTTTGGGCGGGGCGGCTGTTACCGTATGCACCCATGTGGTTCTGAAGTATAAGGGAACCGGAATCTCCATGCTGTTCTGGCTGGTGGTTGCCTGGGCCGCTCTGGCGGTGGTCTATTACCTGTATCAGAAGGAGTTCTTCCTGGGACTCACCGCCGCCGGGCTGTCTGTTCTGGGACTGTGGTTCGTGCGGTACGGCCAGGGCGTGAACTATGAGGTGGCCCTGATTCTGGTCGCCATTCTCCTGGTGCTGGCCGCCTGCCTGTGGCTGAAAAAGCGCAAGGGGGTTCTCCCCTTCCCCAAGGACGCTCCCATTCAGTTCCTGCCGGCTGATGCCTCCTACACGGTGACTTTGATCAGCTGCGTCGCCAGCCTGGTTGTGCTGGCTGCTGCCATGATCCTGGGTGCCACGGTGGCCTATTACCTGATCTTCGTAATGCTGGCCTGGATTTTCGCTCTGTTCGTATATTATACCGTCAAGATGATGTGAAGTAAATCAGGGCTGTCCCCCGAGGGGGACAGCCCTGATCGTTTGTAAAAAGACCGGGTCCCGGCTTTTCCGGGACCCGGTTTTTTTATGGTCTGGCGCTCACCCTCAAATCAGGTTCCGCTCAGTCTCCTTGTCAAACAGGTGGATTGCCTCGGGCCGGAAGGTAAAGTTCATCTGGGTGCCGTAGGCGATGCCGCCCCGCAGATCAGCGGGCAGGTCGGCGGTGGGAACCCGCAGGACAATGTCCTTTCCGTTGCAGTTGACATGGAGGTAATACTCGCTGCCCATCATCTCGGAGACCTCCACCTTTCCGGAGAGGATGTCGTCCCCGCTGCCCTGGGTAAAGCGGATGTGCTCCGGCCGGATTCCCAAGATAATGTCCTTCCCCTGAACCCCGGCGGCGGCCAGGGCCTGCTGATCCTGGGCGGTCAGATCAATGCGGGTGCCGAACACATCGGCGTGATAGGCGCCTGCGCCGTCCGCCACCAGCTTGGCGTCAAAGAAGTTCATCTGGGGCGTGCCGATAAAGCCGGCCACAAAGATGTTAATGGGGTGCTCGAAGACCTCCTGAGGCGTACCGATCTGCTGAATAAACCCGTCCTTCATGATGACGATCCGGTCGGCCAGGGTCATGGCCTCGGTCTGGTCGTGGGTCACGTAGACGAAGGTGGTGTTGATCCGCTGGCGCAGTTTGATAATCTCCGCCCGCATCTCGTTGCGCAGCTTGGCGTCCAGGTTGGACAGCGGCTCATCCATCAGCAGCACCTTGGGCTCCCGGACGATGGCCCGTCCGATGGCCACACGCTGCCGCTGGCCGCCGGACAGCGCCTTGGGCTTTCGGTCCAGATACTGGGTGATGCCCAGAATCTCCGCCGCCTCCTTCACCCGCTGATCAATCTCCTCTTTGGGAAATTTCTTCAGCTTCAGGGGGAACTCCATGTTCTCCCGCACAGTCATGTGGGGGTACAGGGCGTAGCTCTGGAACACCATGGCGATGTCCCGGTCCTTGGGCTCCACGTCGTTGACCAGCTTGCCGTCGATGTACAGCTCACCGGCGCTGATTTCCTCCAGGCCGGCCACCATCCGCAGGGTGGTGGACTTGCCGCAGCCGGAGGGCCCGACCAGGACGATGAACTCCTTGTCCGCAATGTCCAGATCAAAGTCGTGGACCGCCGTCACCGCGTTATCATAGATTTTCTTGACGCCTTTCAGGGTAACAGTTGACATATGGCATGGCCGTGGTTCCCGGGCCTCCGCCCAGGTTCCTCCCCGCTGAGGGAGCGATCCCCCCAGAGGTTTGCGGCAGGTCTCCACACTGCCGCACCGCCGGCCGGCGGGATTTTCCTCCTTTTTTTACCGGCCTGCGCCCCTATGAAAATGGAGTAGGGGCGGGACCTTGGCGTTTGAAATGCGCAAAACCCGGCTTACAGCTCGCCGGACACCACTTCTCCGTGGAACAAAACCGCTTTCAGGTTCAGCCGCTCATCCAGAACGGCGAGGTTGGCCTGCTTCCCCTCGTCCAGGCTGCCCAGGCGGCTGTATATGCCCAGCACCTTGGCAGGGTTGACCGCAGCGGCGGTCACCGCGTCGGCCAGGGGAATTCCAAAGGAGACCGCGCTCTTCAGGCAGGCCATCAGGTCAGACACCGAACCGGCCAGGGTGTTGGGATCGTCGGCCATGGTGGCCCGGTTGCCGTGGACCTCAATCTCCTGTCCGCCGAAGGGATACCGCCCGTCTGGCATGCCGGTGGCCCGCAGGGAGTCGGAGATCAGGATCACCCGGTCCTTCCCGAACAGGCGGAAGACTGCCCGCACCACAGAGGGGTGGATGTGAACCCCGTCGGAGATCAGCTCCACCTTCACCTCCGGGTAGTCAAAGGCGGCCCCCACCACGCCGGGCGCGCGATGGGTGAAGGGGGGCATGGCGTTGAACAGGTGGGTGGCCTGACGGGCCCCCGCCTTATAGGCGGCGCAGGCGGTGTCATAGTCGGCGGTGGTGTGGCCCAGGCTGACGGTGACGCCGTCCTGGCGGGCCTTCTGGATGAACTCCAGCGCCCCGGGCTGCTCCGCGGCCAGGGTCACCAGCTTGACCATCCCCTGGGCTGCCTCCTGGAGGCGGTGGAGCATGGCCGGGTCGGGGTCGTGGAGGAACGCCTCATTCTGCGCTCCCTTCTTGGCCTTGCACAGGAAGGGCCCTTCCAGATTGACTCCCACCAGCTCCGCGCCCCCGGTGCTGTTCTCCCGGTGGGCGGCGGCATTCTGGCAGATACGGGTGAGCTGGTCCTCCCCCAGGGTCATGCCGGCGGGGCAGATCTGGGTGATGCCCCGGCTGAGCTCATAGTCGGCCATTTTCTGCAGGCCGTCCGGGGTGGCGTCGGAGAAATCCTCTCCCACGCAGCCGTGGAAATGCAGGTCAGTCAGCCCGGGAATCAGGTAGCACCCGGGGGCGGAGATCTTCTCTCCGCCCTCCCGGGCAATCAGGCCGTCCCGGATACACAGATCCCGGTGGACAAAGCCCTCCTTGACATCGAATACCAGCGCGTCGGTGATTCTCATAGCTCCCCTCCCACCGTCTCAGCAGTACTTGGCGATGGCGGCGTCGATCATGGCGGCGCTCTCGTCCACCACGGCCTGGTCCGCGGGAACCAGGGGGGCCAGAGGCAGGCGCACCGAGCCGCAGTCGGGGCCGCCCCGCTTGACCAGAATGGCCTTGATGACGGCGTACATATTGCCGTGGGCGGAGCACATCTTGTAGATGATGCGGCAGCACTCGTTCTGGATCTGGCGGGCCTGCTCCATCTTGCCCTCCAGGAACAGCTCCCGGATCTTCAGATACAGCTCGGGCATGGCACCGTAGGTGCCGCCGATGCCGCCGATGGCGCCGGCCGCCAGGCCGGAGAGCAGCTGCTCGTCGGGGCCGTTGAAGACAATGGCCCCCTCGTCATGGAACATCTGAATATCCTGGACCGGCATGGAGGAGTTCTTCACCCCGATCACCCGGGGATTCTTCAGCATCTCCTTCAGCAGGGGCATGGTCAGGGCCACGCCGGCCAGCTGGGGGATGTTGTAGATGACGAAGTCGGTGTTGGGGGCCGCGTCGGAGATGTCATTCCAGTACTTGGCAATGGCGTGCTCGGGCAGGTGGAAATAGATGGGAGGGATGGAGGCGATGGCGTCCACGCCCAGGCTCTCCGCGTGGGCGGCCAGCTCCCGGCTGTCGGCGGTATTGTTGCAGCCCACATGGGCGATCACGGTGAGCTTGCCCTTCACCACCGCCATGACGTTCTCCAGAACCGTCTTGCGCTCTTCCACGCTCTGGTAGATGCACTCGCCGGAGGAGCCGCCCACATACAGGCCCTTGACCCCCTTGTTCACAAAGTGCTGGGCCAGAGCCCGCACCGCGGCGGGGCTGATGGCTCCGTCCTGGTCATAACAGGCGTAAAAGGCGGGGATAATCCCCTGATATTTCTCCATGTTGTGCATGATAATCAACTCCAATTCTGACTGCGGACAGGCATCTCAGCCCTTGACCGCGCCCATGGCGATGCCCTGGGTAAAATACTTCTGGAACGCGATGAACACAATAATGATGGGGATGGAGGCCAGCGCGGCACCCGCCATGATCAGGCCGAAGTCGGAGGACATTTCGCCCTGCAGCTTGGCAATGCCCAGAGGAAGGGTCCAGACTGTCTCCTTATTGAGCATAACCAGTTGGAGGAAGTAGTCGTTCCAGGTGTTGACGAAGGTAAAGATGGCCAGAGCGCCGATGCCCGGCTTGATCATGGGCACCACCACGGTCATGAAGGTGCGCAGCTCACCCGCGCCGTCCACCCGGGCGGCCTCCAGAATCTCGGTGGGAATGGTCTCGGCGAACTGCTTCATCAGAAATACGCCGAATGGCCAGCCCACCGTCGGCAGAATCACCGCCCACAGAGTATCATTCAGGTGGAAGATCTGGGTCATCTCCTGGTTCAGGGGGATGACGATAACCTGCTTGGGCAGCGCCATGGCGCAGATGATGATGGTGAACAGCACCGTCCGGCCGATGAACCGCTTCTTGGCCAGGGCGTAGCCTGCCAGAGAGGCGGTGATGCAGGTGAGCACCATGGCCGCGGCGGAGATAAACACAATGTTGAACAGCCACTGGAAGGCCGGATGCTCAAACAGCCGGGCGTAGTTGTCCAGCGTCGGCTCTATGGGGAACCAGATAGGCTCCCGGGCGGTGATCTCCAGCTTGGGCTTGAAGGAACCGGTGACGATCCAGTACAGGGGAAACAGGAAAAAGATGGACACCAGGACCAGGACAATCCCTGAGAATACTTTGTAGCCGGTGGAGGTGCCGGTCAGATCCACATGCCGGTTGAGTTTTTTTACTGCAGCTTTTTCACTCATATTCTCACACCTCCTCAGTCCGTCTTCGCCACTTTGAACTGAATGGCGGAGAAAATGGCGATAATGATGGCCAGGACCACGCCGATGGCGTTGGCATAGCCCAGATCAAACAGCCGATACGCCGAGTCATAGACCTGATACATAATAGTCATGGTGGCGTTCATGGGGCCGCCGCGGGTCATCAGCTGAATCAGCGCGAAGCACTGGAAGGAGTTGATGGTGGTGATGACCAGCACATACAAAGTAGTGGGCATGATGGCGGGCCACTTGATTTTCCAGAACACCTGGAGTTTGGTGGCGCCGTCCACCTGAGCCGCCTCGATGATGGAGTTGTCCACATTGCCCAGAGCGGCCACATACAGTACGATGGGCTGTCCGATAGAGGTTGTAAAGAGGATCAGGATAATGCACATCAGGGCGGTCTTTCCCTCGCCCAGCCAGTTATAGCCGTCGGTGCCGATCAGCTTGTTGAGAATGCCGTTGTAGGGGTCCAGAATCCACTTCCACACCACGGTGATGGCCACAGATCCGGTGACCACCGGCAGGTAAAACACACAGCGGAAAAAGGACCGGGTGAAAGCGTTCATCTGGTAGATGGCGGAGGCCACCCACAGGGAGAAAGCGGTCACCGCGGGCACCGCCACCACCACGATGATGATGGTGTTGATCAGGCCCTTATGGAATACGGGATCCTGAAACAGGCGCACATAGTTGTCCAGCCCCACAAAGGCGTTGATTCCGCCCAGGGAGTAGTCAAACAGGCTGTAGAAGACGCAGATGAACATGGGAACGACCACGAAGGCCACAAAAAAGATCAGACTGGGAAGCAGAAAGAAATAAGCGGAAATGGTCTCCCTGCGCACCAGGGCGCTGCTCATTCCCGAAGTGTGAGACGGCTTTCTCGCCTTCTTCGGCTTGACGGCCGCAGAAGCGTTTTGCTCCATACAGAGATTCCCCCTCTTTGCTCAGGATTTTTTCTCCTCCGCCGGTTGGGGCGAAAGCAGCTGTGCCCGCCCCCTCTCATCAGGGAGCGGGCACAGCGTCATGCGGAAGTCAGAATTGATTTCGTCTTCAGCTGCGGATCAGGCATTCATGGCGGCGTTGGCCTGCTCCACAAAGCTGTCAGCGGCGGTCTGCACATCATCGCCGTTGCCCATGATCGACTGGAGCATGGGCCACCACAGAGCGCGCTGGGCAACCCAACCGGGAGTCAGGCTGTAGTAGCGGCCCAGATAGTCGCTCATCAGGGCGAAGGGAGCGCGGATATCGGAGTTCTCGTCATCGGCATAGATGTCGCCCCAGTCAGCGTGAGCGGGGAAGAAGCCGGTGGTCTTGACGGCCTCGACACCGGCGGTCTGGTCATCGCACACAAACTTCACGAAAGCCTTGGCGGCATCGATCCGGGCCTGATCGTTGTTGTTGAACACGCACAGGCCGTAGGGGCCGGCCATCTCCAGCTCGGGCACGCCGTCGTCAGAGGGGAAAGCCATGGCGAAGGGGGTGAACTGGGTCTGATCGGCGTACTGGGTGTAGTTGGAGTAGTTCCAGCAGAAGGTCATGGCGCAGGTGCCGTTGGCGAAGGCCTGGAGCTCGTCGGCGGCGGCGTAGCTGGTGCTGACGCCCATGGTGCCGGCGTTGACCATCTCCTGGAGCAGGGTCAGGGCGCGCACGTTGTTCTCGCTGTTGGCGTTGTAGGAGGCACCGTCCTCGGTGACATAGTAGTCGGAGTACAGGTTGTTGACCAGCGCGCGGGTGCCCTGGTCGCCGCCCTGAGCGCCGCAGTAGATGATCCCGGTCTCAGCGCAGCTGATGGTGCCGGCATCCATGGCGGCCTTCAGAGCCTCGCAGGCGGCCACGAAATCATCGGTGGTCCAGGTGCGGGTCTCCTCGTCAATGTACTGCAGAGCGCCGGCGGCCTCAAAGGCCTCGTAGTTGATGGCCATGCAGTGGGCGGCCACGCTCAGGGGGTACATGTAGTAGGTGCCGTCCAGCTGAGACACGCTGGAGATGCTCTCGGGAATGTCGGTGACGCCCTCCCACAGGTCGGACAGGTCCACCAGCAGCCCCTCCTGGGCGTAGTTGCCGATGATGCGCTCGGGACCCTCGAAGACGATGTCGGGGCGGGCGTTGCCGCCGGCAATCAGGTTGGCCAGCTGCTGATCGCCGTCCTGATAGGTCACGGGCAGGATCTCAACGGTCACATTGGGATTCTGAGCATTGAACGCCTCGATGATGGGCTCCCACGCAGCCGCATCGGTAAAGCCGCCGATGTTGAACGAAGCCACGGTGATGGTGACGTTCTCAGAGCCGGAGCTGCCGGAAGCCTGGCTGCCGGAACTGCTGGGAGTGCTCTCATCGCCGCCGCCTCCGCAGGCGGTGATGCTCAGGGCCATGGCCGCGGCCATGGCCAGAGCGAGAATTCTTTTCAGTTTCATTTTTATGATCCTCCTCTTGAATTTTCGATAAAAACCTACACTTTTTTAAGGTTCTATCTGTAAGAATTGTACAAGAGAGCCCCTGTTTTGTCAAGGGCTTTGCGGAAATAATTTCTGTCCACGTTCCCTCGCATCCGCTTGACATAATTCCTGTGCGCGTCCGATTCGGACTCCCCTGTACAGCCGTGTCTCAGCGCTCGTCCCAAAGTCCATGGCAGAGCGGCGGACACCGCGTTTCCCGGCCCCTCCCCTTCGGTGACAGGGGAAAAGCGCCCGAAAGGGCGCTTTTCCATTATGCTTCACCCAGAATCTGACCGATGGTCTGGTCCACCTGGATCAGGCAGCGGGGCAGGTGGAAGGGCCCCTTGAAGGTGGAACCCTTGGTGCTCGGCATTGTGGGCAGGCCGTCCCGGCGGAGATAGCCGTACCACTCGCCGTACTCCGGGTCGGCAAAGTGGGCCTTGCAGTAGTCCAGGGTCTTGCAGAACCACTCCAGATACTTCTCGTCTCCGGTGTCCCGGTAGAGCATCATGGAGGCGATGAGAATTTCGTTGTGGGGCCACCACAGCTTCATGTCGTGCTCATAGGCCTCCGGGGGCTTGCCCAGGCAGTCGATGAAGTAGAGCAGTCCGCCGTACTCCTGATCCCAGCCGGCCTCGATGGCCCAGTCGAAGATCTGGGCGGCCTTGCTCACCAGCTCCTGGTCTCCGGTGCGGTGGGCGTGCTCCAGCAGGAACCAGGAACCCTCGATGTCATGTCCGGGGTTGACGGTGCGGCCCTCGGTATAGTACAGCCGGGGCGTGCCGTCCACATCCACGTTCTCCAGCACGCATTTCAGCTCCGGCTTGACGTGATACCGGAAAATCTCGTCCACGCACTGCTGGGCCCGCTGCTCGTACTCCTCCTTATGCTCCGGGTCCACCCGCATCAGCACCCCGATCACATTCAGGATGATCATGGGCAGGCCGAAGGCACGGCCCGACCGAGTCTCGGGAATGGTCTTGGGACCCAGGCCGGTGGGGTCCTCGCCCCCGTGGCTCAGCTCCCAGTACATGTTATAGGCCCAGCGGGCCCGCTCCAGCCGGGCCTTCTCCCCGGTGACGCCATAGTACTCGGCGTTGGCCATGGCACAGAAGGCCTCGGAGTAGTAATACCGGCGCTGGCGCAGGGGCCTGCCGTCCTCGGTGACGGTGAAGTACATCCGGTCCCCCGCCTGATGATTGAAGCAGTGGGCCTCCATAAAGTCCAGGCAGCTCTTGGACGCCGCCAGCCACTCGTCCCGAACTCCGTACACATGACACAGATAGGCGAAAATCCAGCCGCACCGCCCCTGCATCCACACGCTCTTGTCGGTGGAATAAACTTCCCCCTTCCGGTCCAGACAGGTATACACTCCCCCGTACTTGGGGTCCATCCCGTGCTTGAGCCAGAACTCCACGCTGATTTTCAGCTGCTCCTGGACCCAGGCCCGGCTGTCCCGCAGTACTTGCTTTGTATCCATGGCAGACACCTCGCTCCTCCAAAATTTCCGGCGCGCCCGCCGGGGGTTATCGTCTTATTGTACCATGTTCCCGCCCGGGTTTCAATCCAAAATTCCCCTTCTCCCCCGGCAAAATAATTGTCCTCCCCGGGGGGATGACAAAGTGGGCAGGGCGTGGTATGATAAAAGATACAGAATTTCCCCCGGCAGCGGAGAGAGGAGTGCCCCATGTTCGCCAGTCTTTTCAATCCGGAGGCTCCCTTTTGGCGCAGGGTGGCCTCTCTGGCCGACGTTCTCGGTTTGAGCGTGCTGTGGGTCATCCTCTCCCTGCCCGTGGTGACCTGCGGAGCGGCCACCGCCGCCCTGTACGACGCGTCGGTGCGCTATGTGCGCCCCGCGTCCCCCGGGGGATTTGTCCGGTTCTGGTCCACCTTCCGCCGGGAAGTGAAGGGCGCCCTGCTGCCCAGCCTGCTGTCCGCCCTGATTCTGCTGGTGCTGACCGCCGTGCTCCGCTTCTTCGCGGCCGCCGTTCTCAACGAGCTGGCCGGAGCCGTTCTGGTGCTGACCGCCTTCTTTCTGGTGTCCCTGCTCCCTCTGGGCGGCATCTGCTGGACCTTCCCCGCCCTGTCCCGGTTTGACGCCACCCCTCTGGGGGCGCTGAAGGTGGGAATGCAGCTCGCCCTGGCCTATCTGCCCCGGACTCTGGCCGCCGCAGCCCTTCTGCTGGTCTCCGCGGTTCTCAGCGCTCTGTTCTGGTTCCCCCTGCTGCTCTGCCCCTGCCTGACCGCTGTGGGGTGGTCGTTTCTCATGGAACCGGTTTTCCGCAAGTATACGCCCGCCCCGGACTCGTCCGGCGGGCCGGAGGAGGAGAATGACCTGTGAAGACAATTTCCGCCGCCGCCCTGACTGAAACGGTGGCCCAGCTCTGCGTGCAAGCCAACACCCATCTGCCCCCGGACGTCGTGTCCGCTCTGGAGCGGGCCCGCCGGTCCGAGCCCTGGCCTCTGGCCCGGGAGACGCTGGACCTGCTGTGGGACAATCTGGAGCTGGCGGAGCAGAAAAACCTGCCCATCTGCCAGGACACCGGCATGGCCTGCGTCTTTGTGGAACTGGGGCAGGAGGTGCGCATCGAGGGCAATTTCGAGGAAGCCGTCCACGAGGGGGTGCGCCGGGGCTACGGCGAGGGCTATCTGCGCAAGTCCATTGTGGCCGACCCCCTGCGCCGGGCGAACACCGGGGACAATACCCCCGCCGCCATCACGCTGCGCCTGGTGCCCGGGGATCAGTGCACCGTCACGGTGGCCCCCAAGGGCTTCGGCAGTGAAAACATGAGCCGCCTGGGCATGCTTAAGCCCGCCGACGGGGTGGAGGGCGTGAAGAAATTCGTGGTGGAGACGGTGCGTCTGGCCGGCTCCAACCCCTGCCCCCCCACCGTGCTGGGCATCGGCATCGGGGGCTCTTTTGACAAGGTGGCCGCTCTGGCCAAGCATGCTTTGCTGCGGCCTCTGGACACCCCCCATCCCGACCCCTTCTACGCCAGTCTGGAACAGGAGCTGCTGGAGGAGATCAACGCCCTCGGGGTAGGCCCCCAGGGCTTCGGCGGCAAAACCACCTGCCTGGGGCTGGCCATCGAGACCGCCCCCACCCATGTGGCCGGGCTGCCGGTGGCGGTGAATGTGAGCTGCCACGTCACCCGCCGGGCCACGGCGCAGTTGTGAGCCGCCCGCCTGATTTCCGGGAGGTATCCATGCAAGATCGTTTTGTAGCGGTGAAAGGGAAAAAACTTCAGGCCGCGGTCGCCGGAGAGGGACCCCCCCTGGTCCTGCTCTCTGGTTCCAGCGTCCTTTTTCCCACTTTGGAGTACGCCCCTCTGGCCAGCATCCTGACCGGCGCGTATCAGGTGATGATTCCGGCCAAATTCGGCTATGGCATGAGCGACCCCACCTCAGAGCGCCGGGATGTGGACACGGTGGTGGAGGAACATCGGGCGGCCCTCGCCGCTCTGGGCATCGCCCCGCCAGTGGTGCTGGCCGCCCACAGCATGGGCTTTCTGGAGGCCCTGCGCTGGGCCCAGGAATATCCCGGCGAAGTCCTGGCCCTGGTGGGGCTGGACCCCGCCACACCGGACGTCTACCAGCACTTTGATGCGGCGGGCTCCCTGCGCCAGCTGGAGAGGCTCAGCCACCCGGAGTGGAAGCGGAAGCTGATTTTCCGCCTGCTGGCCCGCTCCCTTCTGGCCCGCTATCCCACCTCCCTGCGCCGCAGCCTCAAGCCGGCGGCCCGGCGGAATTTTGCCGGCGAGGTCTGGCTCAACGAGGGCCGGGCTCTGCTGGAAAACGCAAAAACAGTGGCCCGGGCCGGACCGCCCGCCCAACTCCCCGCCCTGTTCCTCCTGTCCAACGGGAAGGGCACCCCTCTGCCGAAAGACCAGTGGCGCGGACACGCCCTTCAATACCTGTCCCACTTTGAGACAAGCCGCTGGGTGTGCTATGACCACCCTCATGACCTGTACCGCTTCCAGCCCCAGGACCAGGGGAAGGACATCCTTCTCTTCCTGTCCGAAGTGCTGTGACCTGCTGCCCGCGAGGAGGCGGCAGCATTCCAATTGCTTGGAGGAATTGCCATGCAGTATAGATTGACCACTCCCGTCACCCGGGAGGACCTGGCCTCTCTGCGGGCCGGGGACACTGTTTTGCTGTCCGGCACCGTCTACACCGCCCGGGACGCCGCCCACCAGAGGATGATGGACCTGCTGGACCGGGGAGAGCCCCTCCCCTTCCCGGCGGATGGGGCCGCCGTCTACTATGTGGGGCCCACCCCCGAGCGCCCCGGCGAGGTAATCGGCTCCGCCGGCCCCACCACCAGCGGCCGGATGGACGCCTACTCCCCCCGCCTGCTGGACCTGGGCCTGAAAATCATGATCGGCAAGGGCAAGCGCAGCCAGGCGGTCAAGGACGCGGTGGTCCGCAACGGGGCGGTCTATCTGGCCGCCCTGGGCGGGGCCGGGGCCCTGATGGCCTCCAGCGTCAAATCCCTGGAGATGATCTGCTGGGAGGATCTGGGCTGTGAGGCGGTGCGCCGGCTGGAGGTGGAGGATTTCCCCCTCACCGTCATTCTGGACGCCCACGGGGGCGACCTGTACGAGAGCGGCCCGGCCGCCTATCTGGAGACGGTCCAAAAAGCCTCCGCTCCACTTCGCTGAAACAGATTCATCCGCCGCTCCCGCAATCCTGCAATTATGTAACATACAAACAACATGAAACGGAAAGGAACCCCGATATGAAAAAGGCTCTGTCTCTTCTCCTGTGCGCCGCCCTGTCCTTGTCTGTTCTCGCCGGCTGCGGCGGCGGCGACCGCTCTTCCGGGAGCGCCTCGTCCTCCCCGGATGCCTCCAGCTCTCAGTCCACCCCCGATCCGGGGGACTCCAGCTCCGCCGAGACCGCCCAGCTGCCCAATCTGATGGTCCTGTCCGGCCCCACCGGAGTGGGCGCCGCCAAGCTGATCGCCGACGACCAGTCGGCCGCTGACGGAGAGGAAGGCGACGTTATCAATCAGGTCACGGTGGTGGCCGACAACAGCGAGGTGTCCACCGCTCTGGTCAACGGGGACACGGACATCGCCGCCATGGCCACCAATGCCGCCGCCAACCTGTTCGCCAAGACCGACGGCGGCATTCAGGTTCTGGCGGTCAACACCCTGGGGGTGCTGTATATCCTGGAGAAGGGGGACACGGTCCACTCCATGGCCGATCTGGCGGGCAAAACCCTGTACGCCCCCTCCAACACCCGGGGCGCCAACCCGGAGCACATTCTCAACTATCTGCTGGAGCGCAACGGGGTGGACCCCGCCGACGTGGACATTCAGTGGCTCACGCCCCAGGAGATCACCGTCCAGATGACCGCCTCGGCCGCCGGCATCTGCATGCTCCCCGTTCCCGCCGCCACCGCTCTGCTTCTGCAGGACAGCGGCGTGCGGCAGGCCCTGTCCCTGTCTGAGGAGTGGGACAGCCTGGGGGCCGGTCCCCTGCCCATGGGGTGTCTGGTGGTCCGTACCGCCTATCTGGAGGAACACCCCCAGGAGGTGGAGCGGTTTCTGACCGCCTACGGCCAGTCCATCCAGTTCATGTTCGACCCGGACAATCTGGATCAGGCCGCCCAGCTGGTGGCCCAGTTCCAGATCACGCCCAGCGAGCAGGTGGCCGCCGCCGCCATTCCCCAGTGCAATCTGACCTTCCTCACCGGGCAGGAGATGCGCGACGTGCTGGAGAGCTATTACGCTGTGCTGTTCCAGGCGGCCCCCGATTCCATCGGCGGCGGCCTGCCCTATGACGCCTTCTACTATGGGCTTTCGTGAGCCCCTGAAAAACCTGCTTCAGCGGCTGCCGGCCCCCGCGTTCTGGCTGGGGGTCTGGCAGCTGTCCGCCTTTTTGGTGGACCAGCGGCTGGAGGGCCGGGGCAATGAGCTGCTCCTGCCCTATCCCGCCACCGTTCTGGCCTCCCTGACCTCCCTGGCCGGGGAGGCCGTGTTCTGGGAGAGCGTGGCAGCCTCGCTGCTCCGGGTACTGGCCGGACTGGCCGCGGGCTACTGCCTGGGGGCCGCTCTGGCCGCCCTCACCTGCTGGAGCGCCTGGTGCGACCGGCTGCTCTCCCCCGCGATCCGGGTGGTCCGCGCCGCGCCGGTGGCCTCCTTTATCCTGCTGGTTCTGCTGTGGACCGGCCGGGATACCGTCCCCGCCGTCATCGCCGCCCTGATGGTGCTGCCGGTGGTGTGGGACAGCCTGTCCCAGGGCATCCGGGCGGCGGACCCCAAGCTGCTGGAGCTGGGGCGGGCCTATCGTTTCTCCCGCGGCAAGCTGCTGACGCTGCTCTACCTGCCCTCTCTGCGGCCCTATCTGCTGTCCGCCCTGACCACCGGAACCGGGCTGGCCTGGAAATCCGGAGTGGCCGCCGAGGTGCTCTGTCTGCCGCTCCCCGCCCTGGGCACTCAGATCTACCAGACCAAATATTATCTGGAAATTCCGGACCTGTTCGCCTGGACCGCCGTCACTGTGGCCCTGAGCCTGATTTTGGAGCGGCTGCTGCGCTGCGGCGCCCGCCGGTGGGCAAGGGGGTGGCCGGCGTGAACCTGTGCACCGACCTGACGGTCTCCTACGGCGGCAAAGCCGTGCTGGAGCGCTTCTCCCTGTCCGTCCCGGGCCGGGGAATCACTTTGCTGCGGGGCCCCTCCGGCTGCGGCAAGACCACGCTGCTGCGGACGCTGGCCGGGCTGGAACCTCCCCGGGGCGGGCATCTGGCCCTGGATCCCCGGGAGACCGCTCTTCTGTTTCAGGAGGACCGGCTGCTCCCCTGGCGCACCGCCCGGCAGCAGCTGGCCGACGTGCTCCCCCGCCCCCGCTGGGAGGAGATCCCCGCTCTGCTGGAGCAGGTCGAGCTCACCGGGGCGGAGGACCTGTTTCCCTCCCAGCTGTCCGGCGGCATGGGGCGGCGGCTGGCCCTGGCCCGGTGTCTGGCTCTGCCCGCCCGGCTGTACCTGCTGGACGAGCCCTTTGCCGGCGTGGATTCCAGCCGGGCCGCCCGGATCCTGGAGCGGCTGGCCCAGCTGCCTGCCCCCGTCCTTCTGGTCAGCCACGAGAGCGAGACTGCCGCCCGGGCCGCCCGGATCGTGGAATTGGACGGCCCGCCTCTGAGCATTTTATAAACATCGGGCCGGCGGCAGTTCCGCCGGCCCGATGTTCTCCCTTTTCAAGGAAGGCAGTGAATCGATCCAAACGCCAGGTTCCCTCTGCTGCTGACAGAGAGAACCTGGCGTTTGATTCACTTATTTCTTTTATAGATATTATTCCGTTGTTCAGTAAGCTAAAATAAGATTATTTCATCTTTTTTATACGCTTAACCCAGCCTGTAATTAGCCATATATAAACGCAAGCTGCAATCAAAACGGCAAAGAAGAACATAGAAATACCTTGTCCAATTTCTCCTTTGAAAATAAGGTCAATGCCTACAATGACACAAAGCACGACTAATGCGAGATAGCAAACGATGAACAACCCTAAAAATGCTCGGCACATTATGCCAACGACTTTTTTAGCCTTTGTAGATTTTGACAACTGAAAGGCCCCCATCATGACAAGTTCCATTACAAGAAAGAACGCAAAGTTAATTACGATAAAAAATACAGCGTTACCCATTTTATGCCCCCCTAGTTGCCATATGTTTCGTCAAAACTTCAACTTTAATTATTATTGACATAATAACATCTTGATATGATTTTTGCAAGGCTGGTTGGTGAAACCGACGGAGTTTAATCCATCACTTCTTATCTTGAAAAGGGCCCCGACGTTCTTTCCCTTGCCCATTTGGGGGAAAACTGATATACTGTACGTTGATTTGGCGCCTCCTGCCCGCCGGAGCGCGCCCCCGCTGGGAGGATTTTCAACATGAACAAGCTGATGGTCATCGACGGCAACTCCATCGTCAACCGGGCCTTCTACGGGGTCAGTCAGAACCTGACCACCCGTTCCGGCCAGCCCACCAACGCCGTTCTGGGCTTTCTGAATATCCTCAACAAGCTGCTGGACGAAGTGTCTCCTCAGGCGCTGTGCGTCACCTTTGACCGGAAGGCCCCCACCTTCCGCCATCTGGCCTATGAGGGCTATAAGGCCACCCGCAAGGGCATGCCCGACGAGCTGGCCAGCCAGATGCCCATCCTGAAGGACGTGCTGCGGGCCATGAACATCCCCATGTACGAGCTGGACGGTTGGGAGGCGGACGACCTGATCGGCACCATCTCGGTGAAGGACACCGCCGCCGGATGGGAGACGGTCATCGTCACCGGGGACAAGGACTCCCTTCAGCTGGTCACCGACACCGCCACCGTCAAGCTGGTGTCCACCCACATGGGCCGCACCACCACCCGGGACATGACCCCCGAGACCTTTCGGGCGGAGTACGGCTTCGACCCCATCCACATCATTGATTTGAAGGCCCTCATGGGGGACTCCAGCGACAACATCCCCGGGGTGAAGGGGGTGGGGGAAAAGACCGCCATGGCTCTGATTCAGCGGTACGGCTCCATCGACGCGCTGTACGCCGCCCTTCCCGACATTGAGATGGCCCCCGGCACCCCCGCCAAGCCCGGGGTGGTTAAAAAGCTCACCGAGGGAGCGGAGCAGGCCCGCATGTCCTATGACCTGGCCACCATCCGCACCGACGCCCCCATCGACTTCACCCCGGCGGACAATCTGCGCCGGGAGGTGGACAACAACGCCCTGTATCAGCTGTTTCTGGACCTGGAATTTGCCAAGCTCATTGACCGGTACCACCTCACCGCCCCCCAGGGGGAGGGAACGGTTTCGGATCAGCCGGAGTTCTCCTGCACCTGTGAAAGCGAGACGGTGGACAGCCCGGCGCGTCTGGAGGAGCTGCTGACCCTCTGGCGGGAGCGGGACGAGGTGAACGTGCTGGCCCTCCCCTCCCTGGACGCGGTGTGTGTGGAGTGGCGGGAAAGCGAGACGGAGCACCGGGCCGCCCTGTTCCGTTCCGACAAGTGGGACTGTCACAACGAGTTTTTACGGCGCTTCTTTGCCGACGGTGCCATCAAAAAGGCAGTTCACGGCTCCAAGGAGCTGTACCGCCGGCTGCTGGAGGAGGGGATCACCCCCGGGGAACTCGTCTTCGACACGGAGGTGGCCGCCTACCTGCTGGCCCCTACCGACGGCAGCTATGAGCTGGAGAAGCTGGGGATGACCTATTACAACCAGGAGTTCCCCAAGGCCAGGGACTATCTGGACCCCGGCGCCTTCGGCCCCCTGGCCGATCCGGCGGTTCCCGCCGCCGCCCTGATGTCCCACACCGCCCTGATCGGCGCCCTCCGGGCCACTCTGTCCCAGCGGCTGAAGGATCTGGGCATGTGGGAGCTGTACCAGACGGTGGAGCTCCCCCTGTGCCCGGTGCTGGCCGAGATGGAGCAGGAGGGCTTTCTTATCGACCGGGGTGCCCTGGCCCAGTTCGGCGCGGAACTGGCCGAGGGCATCGGCCAGGTGGAGCAGACCATCTACGCCCTGGCCGGGGAGGACACCTTCAACATCAACTCTACCCAGCAGCTGGGCCACATTCTCTTTGAAAAGCTGGGCCTGCCCCCGGTGAAGAAAACCAAGACGGGCTGGTCCACCAACGCCGAGGTGCTGGAGAAGCTCCGAGGGCAGCACCCCATTATCGACAGCATTCTGGAGTACCGCCAGCTGACCAAGCTGAAGAGCACCTATGTGGACGGCCTGGACAAGCTGATCCCCCCCGACGGGCGGCTTCACACCTCCTTCCAGAACACCGTCACCGCCACCGGACGGCTGAGCTCCACCGAGCCCAATCTGCAGAACATCCCCGTGCGCACCCAGCTGGGGGCGCAGCTGCGGAAGATGTTCGTGGCCCCGGCGGGGAAGGTGCTGGTGGACGCAGACTACTCTCAGATCGAGCTGCGGCTGCTGGCCCACATGGCCGGGGACCAGGCCATGATCGAAGGCTTCCGCTCCGGCGAGGACATCCACACCATCACCGCCTCCCAGGTGTTCGGCGTGGCCCCCGGGGAGGTCACCCCCCTTATGCGCCGCAGCGCCAAGGCGGTGAACTTCGGCATCGTCTACGGCATCTCCCCCTTCTCCCTCAGCCAGGACATCGGAGTCACGGTGGCCCAGGCCAAGGAGTATATGGAGAAATATTTCCAGCACTACTCCGGCGTGCGGGCCTATATGGACGCCGTGGTGGAGCAGGCCAAGAAAGACGGCTATGTGTCCACCCTCTTCGGCCGCCGCCGCTGGGTGCCCGAACTGAAGTCCTCCAACTTCAACACCCGGTCCTTCGGGGAGCGGGTGGCCCTCAACGCCCCCATCCAGGGCACCGCCGCCGACATCATCAAGCTGGCCATGATCCGGGTGCGGGACCGGCTGCGCGCCGAGGGGCTGGCGGGCAGACTGGTCCTCCAGGTCCACGATGAGCTGATTGTGGAGTGCCCGGAGGAGGAGGCCGACACCATCTGCCGGCTGGTGCGGGAGGAGATGGAGGGCGTGGCCGCTCTGTCCGTTCCCCTGGTGGCCGAGACAAAGGCGGGGAAGAGCTGGGCGGAGGCGCATTGACGCGGAGAGCCCCGACAAATCTTCCCCTAAAGGGGGAGACTTTGGGCCGCCGCCCTCTGCGGCCCATTTCTGGGACAGCGCGTCAAGGATGCCACTGCCCTACGTGGTCCATACCATTCGTAGGGACCGATGTCCCCATCGGTCCGCGGCGGGAGCAAGTCCCCACCTACGGGTTCACTGGTCGGAAATCATTGTGGAGGCAGCCCCATGTGGCCGCCTGCCACCGCCGAGGGCCCCCGCAGGCGCGTGCCCTGAACAAGGGAGCGCAACAGATACAAATTTCGCACACGAGCGGCAGCGGGCGGAAAAGCAACCGGCCTTTAGATTTTTGCCCGCGCGCCGGATGGAAAACGCAGACAAGCATCGGTGTCCACCGAAGGGAAATTTTTAGAAACCGTAGGTTTTGAAACGGCGTTTTGAATCAGGGGTCCCAACAAAGCCCAGCGCCAGTGGGTTTGTTGGGAAAAGGAGGAGCAAGGGAGCGAACGCAGGTTTCGCCATTGGGCGGATCCGGAGCGGACTTTGCGACGACGCGCCGCTGTTGGCAAAGTCACTCGCCGCCCGCCGGCGGCGAAATTTCTCATCCCCGTCCCCGCCGCAGCGGACAAACCCCACCGCGAGTCCCATTCCCCATTTTATTTCAGGAGGTTCCCATGTTCACCGACATCCGCAGCAAACGGGTCATCTTTCTGGCCCACTGCATTTTGAATCAGAACGCCATCTCAGACGGCACCGCCGGCTATCCCGCCGCCCACGCCGACGTAGTGCGGGCCATTCTGGACGCCCAGGTGGGCATCGTTCAGATGCCCTGCCCGGAGCTGTGCTGTCTGGGGCTGGACCGGGGCGACCCTCAGGGGGCGGACCGCCCGGTGGTGGTGGAAAACACCCGCATCCGGGGGGCGCTGGACCGGCCGGACGCCCGGGAGCAGCTGGACCGGCTGGTGGACCATGTGATGCTCCAGATCAGGGAGTATCTCCGGCACGGCTTCCAAATCGCGGGCATTGTGGGCGTCAACCGCTCCCCCAGCTGCGGAGCGGACACCACCTCCGATCACGACCGAGAGGTGGCGGGTCAGGGGGTCTTCCTGGCAAAGCTCCAGGCAGCTCTGGCGGCCGACGGAATTTCCCTCCCGGTTATCGGGATCAAATGCACGCCGGAGGCGCTGGACGCGGTCCGCGCTCTTCTCCGCGCATAGGCCCCATTTTTCGTTATATTTTCTCATTATAATACAAGAGGTATTTAATATGTACTACGAAATCGTCCCCATGGACCGCAGCCATCTCTCCCAGATTGCCGCGCTGGAGCGGGAATGCTTTTCCGCCCCCTGGACGGAGGCCATGCTGGAGGAGGAGCTCTACAATCCCCAGGCCAGCTTCATCGTGGCCGAGGACGGAGAGGGGGGCATTCTGGGCTATGCCGGCCTCCACGCGGTACTGGACGAGGGCTATATCGACAACATCGCCGTGGAGCCCGACGCCCGGCGGCACGGGGTGGCCTCCGCCCTGCTGGACGTGTTCTGCCGCTTCGCGGCGGCCAATCTGGCGTTCCTCTCGCTGGAGGTCCGGGCCTCCAACGCCCCCGCCATCGGCCTGTATGAGAAGTACGGCTTTCAGCGGGCGGGCCTCCGGCCTGGCTATTATCAGGATCCCAAAGAGGACGCCATCATCATGACAAGGGAGTTTGAACATGGAACTGAAATTACCCACACCGGAACAGCTGCGTCTGGTCTATGACCGGGACCTGAGAGAGGCCTTTCCCCAGGCGGAGCTGAAGCCCCTGGCCAACATGGAAAAAATGTGGTCCGAGGGGTGGTACAAGCCCTACTGCCTGTTCGAGGGAGAAGAGATCCTGGGGGAGGCCTTCCTGTGGCTGGGCCACCCCGGCTGGGCCCTGCTGGACTATCTGTGCGTATCCCCCGCGGCCCGGAACGGCGGGCTGGGGGCCGCCATGCTGAAGGAGCTGAGCCGCGTGGAAGCGGACAGCGTCATTTTCGGCGAGTGCGAGGCCCCGGAGGACGCCCCCGACCCGGAGATGGCCCGGCGGCGGCTGGGCTTTTACGCCCGCAACGGCCTGCGCACGGCAGGCTATGAGACGTCGATGTTCGGCGTGCACTACCAGACGCTGTATCTGGCCCGGGGCGAGGTGGACGAGGCCGCCCTCATGGAGGAGCACCGCTTTGTCTATGCGAACACCTTCGCCCCCGACAAGTTCGCCCGCTACGTCCGCATCCCCTACGACCCCGATCAGGGCCCCGGAGAAAAGGTGGAGTGGCAGCAGTAAGCTGCCTCCGGCCAAGCGGGAAACCGCCGCAGTCCGGCCCTCCATCCCCCATCACCACCAGAAAGCAAGGGATCTTCTGTGAACATTTTAGCCATTGAATCCTCCTGCGACGACACCGCCGCCGCCGTGGTGCGGGACGGGCGGACGGTGCTCAGCAGCTGTGTGTCCTCCCAGATCGAGATGCACACCATCTACGGCGGCGTGGTCCCGGAAATCGCCTCCCGGAAACATGTGGAGGCCGTCGCCGGTCTGGCCGACCGGGCGCTGGCCGACGCCGGATTGTCCCAATCCGACCTGGACGCTCTGGCCGTCACATACGCCCCCGGACTCATTGGGGCGGTGCTGGTGGGAGTCAACTTCGCCAAAGGGGCCGCCCTGTCTCTGGGCCTGCCCCTGATCCCGGTCCACCATGTGCGGGGCCACATTGCCGCCAACTATCTCACCCACCCGGACCTGGAGCCCCCTTTCGTCTGTCTTTGCGTGTCGGGCGGCACCACCGCCATTGTGGACGTGCGCTCCTACACCGAGATGTCGGTGCTGGGCGGCACCCGGGACGACGCGGCGGGGGAGTGCTTTGACAAAGTGGCCCGGGTGCTGGGGATCGGCTACCCCGGCGGGGCCCCCATGGACAGGCTGGCCCAGGGGGGGGACGACCGGAAATATGAGCTGCCTGTGGCCCATGTGGCCGGGGCCGAGCTGGACATGTCCTTTTCCGGCCTGAAGACCGCCAGTCTGAACCTGATCCACAATGCCCAGCAGAAGGGGGAGGACCTGGACCTGCCCTCCTTCGCCGCCAGCTTCGGCCGGGCGGTGAGCGACAGCCTGGTTCCCCGGGCCATGTCCGCCCTGCAGGAGCGGGGCTATGGAAAGCTAGCGGTGGCCGGGGGCGTAGCCGCCAACAGCCGTATCCGGGCCGATCTGACCGCCGCCTGCGCCCGGGCCGGTGCGCGTCTCTTTCTCCCGGAACTGAAGTACTGCGGCGACAACGCCGCCATGATCGGCTGCCAGGGCTACTATGAATACCAGGCCGGCCATGTGGCCGGCCTGGATCTGAACGCCTACGCCACCCGGGATATTTCGCTGGGATAGCGCCCATGATCCGGCCGGAGCCCAGTGCCAGCGGGTCCGGCCGGAAGAGGAGGAGCGACGCAGGGATCGAGCTTTCGTGCCTGCACGGAAGCGAGGGATCCGCAGTCCGCGACGACGAGAACGCCTGCGCCACCCGGGATATTTCGCTGGGATAGCGCCCATGATCCGGCCGGAGCCCAGCGCCAGCGGGTCCAGCCGGGGCAG